>JAGQVR010000478.1 GCA_020437875.1 Flavobacteriales bacterium | reverse complement strand
CCAGGCGAAGACGAGGCGGTCGTCCGCGAGCACGCCGATGGTGGGTGCAAGGCCTGTGGCGTCGGGGGTGGGCAGTGGCAATCCGCCGGACCAGAGGTCGGTGCCATCCTCTCCGATCTTGTAGGCGACGACATCGAGGGTGCCGCTGCGTTCGTCCTGGAAGGCGACGATGGCATTCCCTTCATGGTCGCTCTTGAAGTCGTAGCGGAAGAGGGCGGTGTTCTGGTCCTCGTCGCTCACGATGATGCCGCCGGGTACCCAGAGCGCGTTGCCGTCCGCATCGAGGCGCTGCATCTTCAGCACGTAGCCGCCGTCGCTCTCGAACCAGGTGACGTAGGTGCTGCCGTCGGGGCCGGGCGCGGAGAGCGGGGTGGCGGCGCCCACGCCGGTGGTGGCGCTAACGGGCGTGTTGATGTCGGGGGTGGTCCACTGGGCGGTGAGGGGCGTGGACAGGAGCAGGGCGAGGGGTAGGAGTTGGCGCATAGCGGAGGAGGCTTGAGACAAAGGTGGGGAATACGATGAACGCGGAGGCGCAGAGAGCCCGGAGGACGCGGAGCTGCTTCGCGTCGCATGCCTTCGGCATGCAGGCTCGCAGTGACCGATGTGGATGGAGGAGTAAGGAATGCGATCAACCGCGGAGAGCGCAGAGAACGCGGAGCTGCTTCGCTTCGTCTGCCTTCGGCATGCAGGCTCGCAGTGACCGATGGACGATGAGAAGGTCGGGGCTCAGCGTTCCGCCTGCGGCGGATGGCGTATGTCGCTACCGCGGCCGATCAATGCTCCACGGCGAAGCGCAGGTTGGCCGGTCCGCGGTCGGTGTGGAGGGAGAGGAGGTAGATGCCCGGCGGAAGGGGATGAACGGAGAGGCGGACGGTGTTGGTGTTGGCGATGGGCACCACCTGCAATTGGCGGCCGCTGGCATCCAGCAGAAAGGCCTGCTTGATGGTGGCGTTCGCACAGCTGGCGGTGAACTGTCCACCCGCGCGGTCGAAGCGGCTATGCACCTCGGGTGCTTCGGCGATGCTGCTGGGGAAGACCTCGTAGAACTGGATGCCATCGAAGTGGGCCAGCGAGAAGGCCGGTCCGCCCACGAAGCCGGAGTTGCAGAGCACCACGGCCATTTCCTCAAGTCCGAACTGCAGGGTGTCGGTGGTGCTGAGCCAGGTCCATTCGGTGCTGGTGGTCGTGAGGCCGAGGTCCATGCGGGTGATGGTGCCGCTCTGATCCATGATGCCGATGTCGAAGCCGATGGTGGGTGCCCAAGTGCCTGCGGCGTTGCGGCACCAGCCGCCCAGGGCGAAGAGCATACCCGGGTAGGCGTCCGGCACCGCTTGGTAGAGGTCGGCCATGAAGCAGCCCTGCGGATTGCTGGCCTCCACTTCCGCACACCACGAGCCGCTCGCGGGAGCGGCATCGGCCAGGCTATCGGCGAAGCAGTTGTGCTGCCAATGTTCCAAACTGCCGCCGTTGGCGTTCTCGAAGCTCGGGTTCAACAGGAGTTGGCCCTGTGCAATGGTCGGGAAGGCGAGGACCAGGAGGAGGTTGCGCATGGGGTCGGGGCTGGTCGGTTCGTGTATCCTGGAGACGTGTTGTCAAGCCAATGCGCTGCCTGCCCAATGTCAACGACACGGATCGCGATCATCTGGTCAACGCCTTGACACGCGCAGCTCCTTCATCGTCCGGCACATTCACCAGGGTCATAC
>JAGQVR010000477.1 GCA_020437875.1 Flavobacteriales bacterium | reverse complement strand
GGCGATCTCCTTGAAGCTCATCCCCAGGTAGGTGCGCATCAGTACCACCTCCCGCTGCTCGTCCGGTAGGTTGTCGATCAACTTGCGCACATCCGCGTCGATCTGCATGTTCACCAGGCGCTGCTCCACGTTCTTGACCGGTTGCGCGATGGTGGCGAACACATCATGGTCGTCATTGCTCCGCACCAGGGGCATCTTCTTCATCCGTCGGAAATGATCGATCACCAGGTTATGGGCGATACGCATGACCCATGGCAGGAACTTCCCTTCCTCGTTGTACTTGCCGGACTTCAGGGTGTGCACCACCTTGATGAAGGTCTCCTGGAAAAGGTCTTCGGTGAGTTCCCGTTCACGTACGAGCAGGTAGATGTGCGACCACACCTTGCGCTTGTGCCTGCCGAGCAATAGCTCGAAGGCCTTTTCGTTGCCTTGCAGATAGGCGTGTACGAGTTGCTGGTCGTTGAGCACCTTGGATAGCATGGTCTTCCCTTTTTGGTCCGTTCGAGAGCGGATCGCTTGCGTTCAGGGTAGAGTCCGTGCTATGCGTGGATGGGTTTAGGTGCTACGTTGGGCTTCGCCCGTTGGTGTATGGACGCAGTTGAAGGTGGGAACGTTGCCTGCGAACGCTTATTGTGCAGGACCGGTTAATTCTTCCACTGCTCGTCCAAAGATAGTGCCCGATGCACCGGCAGGGGGTCACCGATCCCTAATTTCGCGCCGCCTTTGCCTGCCTCAACCCCCACTCAGCAAGCTACGGTGGCCTCCAATGGCGCCGGTAACGCTCGGAATAGCCTCCACGGGGGCTTCATCCGGGTGCAGGGCGCGCGCGTCCACAACCTGAAGAACGTGAGCGTGGACATTCCACGTGGCAAGCTCGTGGTGGTCACGGGCCTCAGTGGCAGTGGCAAGAGCAGTTTGGCCTTCGACACGCTTTACGCTGAGGGCCAGCGGCGTTACGTGGAAAGCCTGAGCAGCTACGCCCGGCAGTTCATGGGGCGTCTGGAGAAGCCGGACGTGGACCGCATCATCGGGATCAGCCCGGCCATCGCCATCGAACAGAAGGTGATGACGAGCAACCCACGGAGCACGGTGGGCACCAGCACAGAGGTCTATGACCACCTCAAGTTGCTCTTCGCCCGTGTGGGCCACACCCTTTCTCCCGCCTCCGGCCAGGAGGTGAAGCGCAACACCGTGGAGGACGTCGTGGCCGGCCTGCACAGCTTTCCCAAGGGTGGCGTGGTGCTGATGCTGGCGCCGATACGCCCACCGGCAGGAAGGGCGTTGAAGGAGCACTTCGGCATCCTGCAGCAGCAGGGTTATGCGCGGGTGCACGATGGCGAAACCGTCCACCGCATCGAGGAGGTCCTTACGGCGAAGACGACACCGAAGGGCACGTGGTTCCTGGTGATGGACCGCCTGACGGTGAATGCCGACGACCCGGAGAACGATAGCCGGGTGGCCGACAGTGCGGAGAGCGGCTTCTTCGAGGGACAGGGTGAGTTGATCCTGCTTGGCGAGGATGGCAAAGGCAAGCCCCGTCAGATGGGCTTCAGCGACAAGTTCGAACTGGATGGCATCGTGTTCGAGGAGCCCACACCGAACCTCTTCAGCTTCAACGACCCCGTGGGCGCCTGCCCCAAGTGCGAGGGTTACGGCAATGTGATCGGGATCGATGCCGACCTCGTGATCCCGGACAAGAGCCTGA
>JAGQVR010000476.1 GCA_020437875.1 Flavobacteriales bacterium | reverse complement strand
CATTGTAGAGGTCCACGAGGTACTCACCCTTCACCTTTTCAAAATCCGCCTTGTAGTGGTCCGGGATCTCCAACATGACACCGGCAGCCCTTACACGTTCCTGGTAGTCCACGGCCTTTTGATAGGAGGCCACCGCTTCTGCTCGGGAGCCGCCCATGGCCACGTTCTTGAAAAATGTGCTCAATTCATCATTCAGGACCTGCTGTCCGGTCTTCTTCAGACCGATCTTGGCATCGGTGTTCTTCGCATTGCGCCTAGCGGCCTGCAGGAACATGTCGGCCGCCTCAGCGTACAGGCCCGCCTCGTCCAGCTTCTCCCCCTTCTTGGAGAAGGACTTCGACCCGGAGCACCCGACGAGGAGCAGGATGGCAAGGAGGATCGAGGCTATGTGGATCGAGCGGAACATGTCCATGAGAGGATGGTTGGATAAGCGTTCGTGTCCTAACGCGCTTCTATGTATTCGTTGAGCTCATCGACCGAGGATTCGAATGAGAACGCATCGTTCACCCGGTAGTAGTTATCGATGTCGTATGTGCGCTCGTAGGCGTACTTCGCGAAGTCCAATTTCGAATCCTCGAAACCGAAAAGACCCATCAGTCCTTTCACCTGATCGACGGTGAAGCACCTGTCCCCTCCGACCTGCTTCGCCATGGTCATCTTGGTGTCCTCGAAGGTCTTGCTTTCAATGCTTTTCCTCGCCTCGGCGAATTCCGGATCGCTCATCGGCATATCGCAGCCAATGCGTCCGGTATACCCGGGCATGGAGTAGGTCACGGGTTCCTTCACAACGGGCTTCGTTGGCGTCGATGGTGTGGAGATCGCCGTGGTGCTGGTCGTGGTCGTGGTGCGTGTCGTCGTGGAAGTGTTGGTTGAGCCGCCTACCATTCCTTCATCCAAGTTGACGCTCATGTTGATCCCCACACCGTTCACCGCCATATTGATATCCACTTTTTCATTGCTGCCGCCCACTTCCTCGACAACGGTGGTCGTGGTGATCACGGTGGGATCCTGTTCCATCGCTTCCACCACGGTGACGGGTGCGTCCTCCCTGAATTCCGTCGGGCTCGGCTTCGCTGGTTCCTCGCTGGCTGCAGTACCCAAAGCAGCTTCGCCACTGGGACGCAACACGCGTTCACCTTTCTTGTTGGTCGTTATCATGATCGTATACTCCTTGCCCGGTTCAAAGTAGCCGGACTTCTTCAGTTGAGGAATTGCGGCATCGGCGAAACGTACCATCACCACAGGGGTCTCAGTTCGAATGCCTGTTGCGATGACCCGGGCTGCGGGTTGATCGTTCTTCTGTTCGCCATCGATCAGCAAGGTGAACTTCACACCATCATCGGTGAAGAAGACCAGGTCCCTTGTTTGGGCGAAGCCGTGGAGGAACGAGAACGCGAGGATCAGAAGTGTGGAGAGGCGTGCCATGGTGGTTTTCAGATGGGTTGCGAAGTTAGCCGTTGGCCTATGCCGGGCAAGCCGCATGCCAAACCCTGAGCCCGAGCAATGAGCCTTATTCCACCTGCACTTGGGAGGGGCGCCCAGCACTTCGCATCTTCGTGGTCCCAAGTCATCCCGAATTCATGCGCAAGATCCTGATCCTCGGTGCCGGTCGTTCGGCATCCTCCTTGATCCAGTACCTCATCCGCCATGCCGGCGCACAGGACTGGCGCGTCACTGTGGCGGATCAGGACCAAGCACATGCCGAGG
>JAGQVR010000475.1 GCA_020437875.1 Flavobacteriales bacterium | reverse complement strand
CACGGACGGCATCATCCGCGGGGACATCCCGGCGGTGCTGGTGGAGTACAATACGATCCTGCAACAGGGCTTCGATGGACACCTGTTCGTGGCAGGCCTTGGCCGCCACTTCCGCGACCTGCTCGTGAGCCAGGATCCGCGCACCCTGCCCCTGCTGGAAGTGGGTGAGGACCTCACAGCACGCTACGGCGATCAGGCCCAGCGCGTGGACCGCGAATTGCTCGTGCGAGGCCTGGACCGGCTGGCACAATGTGACAGCCAGTATAAGGCGAGCAAGGAGCCTCGTCTGCTGGTCGAGTTGACGCTCGTGCAACTCTGCCGTCTCTCGAGCACCGAGGATCCATCGGCTCAAAAAAAAAGTCCTGACGTCAGCATAGCGCCGCCGCCGGCGCCGCCTCGCCCGACGTCTGCCGCACCGGCACCCGAACGTCCGGCACCGGCGGCTCCTGCAGAAGCCGTGGCCCGCGAACCGAATGCCGGTGGTTACACACCCAAGCGTCGTCTGGCGGGACAGGTGAGCATCAAGAGCACGGTAGCCGCAGCCGTCGAAGCCGCACCTGCGGTCCTGGAGGCGGATAGTGGCACCGACATGCCGGGCTCGAGCAAGGAGGTGAACACGGCCCTGCTGCTGCGTGTGTGGCGCGAGTATGCCCTGAAGCAGAAACAACTCGGCCGCGATAGCCTGCACGCCACCTTGATGGCGCGTGAGCCCGAGGTGAGCGGTCCGGGTAAGGTGAGCTTCGCCATCGTGAACACGGTGCAGGAGAACTACATGCGCGAGGAGAAGCCGGAACTTCTCGGGCACCTGCGCAGGCAACTGGACGATCCCGGCCTGGACCTCGAGGTGCGCAAGGAGGAGGTTGCCGTGAAGCCCCGTTTCACGCCCATGGAGAAATTCCGGGTGATGGCCGAGAAGAACCCGGCGCTCCTGAAGTTGCGGGAGGAGCTGGACCTGGACCTGGGTTAGCACCGCGGACCACCTTATGCGGGCATCGATCCGAAGGCAAGCCTTTGATGGGTATTTTCGCCGACGCAACAAGCGTGCGGTGATCACCCGCACTGCGAACGAACAACAGACAACCACTTACCTGTAATGGCGAAGATCAACGTAGCGAAGCCCGTCGTGGAACTGGATGGCGACGAGATGACCCGTATCATCTGGAAATGGATCAAGGACCAGTTGATCCTTCCCTACGTGGATGTGCCCATCGAGTACTACGACCTCGGCATCGAATACCGCGACAAGACGGACGACAAGGTGACGGTGGATGCGGCCAACGCGATCAAGAAACACAGTGTCGGTATCAAGTGCGCCACGATCACGCCGGACGAAGCGCGTGTGGAGGAGTTCGGCCTGAAGCAGATGTGGAAGAGCCCGAACGGGACGATCCGCAACATCCTCAATGGGACCGTGTTCCGCGAGCCGATCGTGATCAGCAACATCCCGCGTCTCGTACCGGGTTGGACACAGCCGATCATCATCGGCCGTCACGCCTTCGGTGACCAGTACCGCGCCACCGATGCCGTGATCAAAGGCAAGGGCAAGCTCACGATGACCTTCACGCCCGAAGGCGGCGGCGAACCAACGTCCTGGGACGTGTATGACTTCCAGGGTGGTGGCGTGGCGCTGAGCATGTACAACACGGATGAGAGCATCCGGGGCTTCGCGGAGAGCTGCTTCAACATGGCGCTTTCGAAGAAGTGGCCCCTCTA
>JAGQVR010000474.1 GCA_020437875.1 Flavobacteriales bacterium | reverse complement strand
AAGTACCAGGGCAACGACGTGGCGGGCGTGGTCACCGGGCTGGCCTGGACCCCGACGGGTGGCGACATCCTCTTCATCGAGACCAGCATCACCAAGGGCGAGGGCAAGCTCACGCTCACCGGCAACCTGGGTGATGTGATGAAGGAGAGCGCGGTCATCGCCCTGGAGTACCTGAAGGCGCACAGCAGCATCATCGGTCTGGACCCGGAGGTGTTCAAGCGTTGGAACGTGCACGTGCACGTGCCGGAGGGCGCCACGCCGAAGGATGGTCCGAGCGCGGGTATCACCATGCTCACCAGCTTGGCGAGCGCCTTCACCCAGCAGAAGGTGCGCAAGTTCGTAGCGATGACCGGCGAGATCACTCTGCGAGGTCGTGTGCTGCCGGTGGGCGGCATCAAGGAGAAGATCCTCGCGGCCAAGCGCGCCGGCATCAAGGAGATCATCCTGAGCACGGACAACCGCAAGGACATCGAGGACATCGACGCGCGCTACACCAAGGGCATGAAGTTCACCTACGTCACCGAGATGATCGAGGTGGTGAAGCACGCCCTGCTGAAGGAGAAGGTGGCCGATGCGTTGAAGGTGGCCTGACCATGGACAAGCGCATCCGCTTCGAGACCAAGGAGGAGTCGAACGCACGAGGTGAGCGGGAATTCCTGGCACTGACACCATCGGAGCGGTTGCAGTGGTTCCTGCGCAGCCTCAATGCTCGTGTTCAGGAGGATCGTCGGACGGACAACTTCATCATCCGGAAGCGGGACCATGGACTTGGGTGAGGGGGCGAAAGCTTTCATCCGGTCCGCGCACCTTCACGGGCTGCGCATGCTTTTGATCGGAGGAGGAGCGGTGGACTACCGCGGGATGGATCGGTCGTGAGGGTAGCCGGGAACCCAAGACCGCTCCTTACTTGCTCAAGTGATACCGGGTTCGTATTCGCTCCGAGCACAGAGCGTGGACCACGCGCCTCGTACCTTGCTTTCCCAAGTGCATCCGATGAAACGTCTTTCCGCTGCCATCCTGGCCTCCCTGGCCCTCCTCACGCTCCACGCACAGGTCCAACTGCCCGCCACTACCCGCGCGGATCTGGCCGTCCTGCAGGATAAGGCGGATCGCTATCCGAGTGCGAAGGAACTCGTGCTCAACACCGAAGGCTATTACCCAACGGCCCTCATCCACGGCCGCTGCATGGTCGGCTTCCTGGGGAAGTTGAACGCCGGTGCGGACGCGAGTGCATGGGCCGATGAGGCCGTGATGGTCGGCGCGCGGAAGGGCCACATCCAGTCCTTCCGGATCGATGCGGCGCACCTCGATCGGTTGTTCGAACTTCCCGGATTGGACTATGCAGAGCTGGCCGGGAAGGTGAAGCCCGACCTGGACCGGGTGCGCTATGCCACACGGGTCGATAGTGTGCAGCATGGGTGGGGCCTTCCGCAGTCCTACACCGGCCGCGATGTACTCATCGGCGTTACGGATTGGGGCTTCGACTACCAGCATCCGACCTTCTATGACACCTTGATGACCACCTATCGGGTGCGCGCTGCCTGGGACCATTACCGGCAGGCGGGGCCAGCGCCAATGACCTATGGCTACGGAACGGAACTCCTTACCCAGGCGGAATTGATCACGGCCGGGGCGGACACCTCCAACATCTATAACAACGCCACCCACGGCACGCACGTGGCGGGCATCGCAGGCGGTGGTGGTGCTGGAAGTCCCTATCGCGGGATGGCGATCGATGCGGAATTCCTATTC
>JAGQVR010000473.1 GCA_020437875.1 Flavobacteriales bacterium | reverse complement strand
CACGGATTCAAGGCCTTCGGTTGGTACCGGATCGTGGTGGGTGGCGTGATCATCACGCTGTACGCCATGGGCGTTCCTTTGACCATGATGTAAGGGTACGACCTGCACGGGGCTGCACCACGGGTATCCATGTCCGCTTCGATCGACAACGCATTCCAATTCACCCCTGATACCGGCGGACTGGTACTGGTGGACAAGCCTTTGACCTGGACCAGCTTCAATGTGGTGGCCAAGGTGCGCGGTGCCATGCGCATCGCGGCCGGCCGGAAGATCAAAGTGGGACACGCCGGGACCTTGGACCCGCTCGCCTCCGGGCTGTTGATCCTTGCGTATGGTCCCTTCACGAAGAAGCTGCCCCACATCACCGGTGAGGACAAGACCTACACCGGCACCTTGACCTTGGGGCACGTGACACCGAGCTACGACCTGGAAACGGAGCTGGAACAACCCATGCCTTGGGAGCATCTGGACCGCCCTACGATCGAATCGGCCTTTGCCCGCTTCGTCGGAACGCAGATGCAACGGCCACCGAACTTCTCGGCAAAACGTTTCGAGGGCGAACGCGCGTACTTTCTGGCCCGCGACAGTGAACGGGCGCACTTGGTGGACATCCCGGAACGTCAAGTGTCGATCACGCGTTTGGAGATCCGAGCGGTCCGCGGTCCGGAGATCGATTTCGTGGTGGACGTTGGCAAAGGCACCTACATCCGCTCCTTGGCGCATGATATCGGGCAGGCTTTGGGCTGTGGCGCGCACCTTTCGGCCCTGCGGCGCACCCGGATCGGGGAGCACGATGTGGCGAACGCCTCCACCCCGGAGGAATGGTCGGCGTACATCGCACCCTACATCAAGCGGCCTTGAAGTGCGCGCCGAACGAAAAGCGGTTATTCGTCTGGTCTTCAGCGGAATTGACGGCGGGTTGCCGATCGTGCTATCTTCGGCCCCCCCAAAAACACGGACCGGGCCCGTAAGCCCGAACTGCTCCAATGAAACTCACTTCCTTCAAATTCGACCTGCCCAAAGAGCAGATCGCCCTCTATCCGACCAAGGACCGCGACGGTAGCAAACTGATGGTATTGCACCGTAAGGACGGCAAGATCGAACACAAGAAATTCAAGGACGTCCTCGATTATTTCGATGAGGGCGACACTTTCATCCTGAACAACACCAAGGTATTCCCGGCCCGGATGTGGGGGAATAAGGAGAAGACCGGTGCCAAGATCGAGGTGTTCATGCTCCGCGAGTTGAACCGCGACAGCCTCCTGTGGGACGTTATCGTGGACCCGGCCCGGAAGATCCGTATCGGCAACAAGCTGTACTTCGGCAAGGACGATGAGTTGGTCGCAGAGGTGATCGACAACACCACGAGCCGGGGCCGCACGTTGCGTTTCCTGTTCGATGGGACCTACGAGGAATTCAAGCAGGCCATCACCGAAATGGGTGAGACGCCGCTACCCCGATACATCAAGCGCGAAACCGAGCCCAGCGACGCCGAGCGTTACCAGACGATCTTCGCGAAGCACGAAGGCGCAGTGGCCGCACCAACGGCCGGTCTGCACTTCAGCCGCGAGTTGATGAAGCGGATGGAATTGAAGGGCATGAACTTCGCGGAGGTCACCCTGCATGTCGGCCTGGGGACCTTCCGGCCGGTGGAGGTGGAGGACCTCACCAAGCACAAGATGGACAGCGAGCAGGCCATCATCACCAAGGAGGCTTGCGACATCGTGAACAAGGCGAAGGACACGAAAAAGCGTGTGTGCT
>JAGQVR010000472.1 GCA_020437875.1 Flavobacteriales bacterium | reverse complement strand
CGGAAGATCCGTACCAAGATGCCGCTGGTGTACGAAGGCTCCAGCCACACCACCCGGACCGCTGTTCAAGTACTTGTAGCTGCACCAACACGCGAAGTCCGGACCGTCGTCATGCAACTTCAGGTGCAGGTTCCCGGCCGCGTGGGCCAGGTCGAAGCCCGCGAAGGCGCCCACCGCGTGCGCAGCTGCTGTAATGCCTTTGATGTCGAACGCCTGACCGGTCAGGAAGTTCACCGCGCCGAAACAGACCAGGGCGAGCTCATCGCCGAGTTCGTTGATACGCCCGATGATGTCCTCGGGTCGCAGGGTATGCTCCCCCGCACGCGGCTGCACCTCCACCAGACAAGTCGCTGGGTCGAGTCCATGGAAGGCGATCTGTGAGGCGAAGGCGTAGGTATCGCTCGGGAAGGGACGCTTCTCGGTGAGGATCTTCACTCGTTTGCCTTTCGGACGATAGAAGGAGACCAGCAGGAAATGGAGGTTGCTCGTCAGCTGGTTCATCACCACCACCTCCTCCTCCATCGCACCCACGAGCCGCGCACTGCTGGCCGTGAGCTCCTCGTGGTAGGCGTACCACGGATGCTTCGCGTGGAAATGCCCTTCCACACCGAGCCGTGCCCAGTCGTCCAGCTCCTGCTTGAGCGCATCCGCGGCAGCCTTCGGTTGAAGACCGAGCGAATTGCCGGTGAAGTAGATCACCTCGCGGCCCTCATGCTGAGGGAAGTGGAATTCATCGCGGAAGGCCCGCAACGGGTCACGGGCATCAAGGTCCTGTGCGTAGGCCAGCGTGTTCACATGTGCCATGGCTACTGCTCGTCCAAGTTGGGATTGATGATGAGCTGCCGCACGGCCAGCCCCACAGCCACACCGGCGAAGGCCGAGACCATGGTGCGGATCACGCGTTTGGAACGGGCCACGCGCGCATACCCGGTCGCATAGTACTCATCACCTTCCATCACCGGGTCGGAGATGGAACCTGGTGTGACGTGAACCCGAGGAAAGGCCATGACACCTGCAACAAGTGGCGGTACGAAGAGGCCGTTCATCTCCCAATTGAGGCCGATCACCAGTCCAGCACCCGTGGCGAAGGCACCTACCATGGGCCAGGTGGGCTTGTAGCCGTGCCGGGCATCGCGTTCACCTGCCAGGAACCAGCGCATCTGCTCCACGGTGAGGTCGTTGCCGAAGACGGTATCGTGGAAGTACCAGATGCGTTCGTGCCCCAGGCTGTCGATCACGGAGAAGACCTCCTCGGTGGGTTCAGCGCGCTCCTTCACCTTGCCTCGCTTGGTGGTCTGCAGGTAGCGCACCTCCAAGGTGCTCTGCCCGAGCACCTTCCCCTCGTGGATCTCGCCGTTCATCATCAGGATGCGGTCCTGGGCGGCGGCCACGCACAACGACCCGATGGCCAGGAGGAGGAGGAACGCGCGTAGGAAGTGGAGCATCGGGGGTGGCCAAAGATAGCCGCCTCGGCTATGGCAGGGCCGCGAAGACCATGGCAGGGCCGCGAAGACCCTCGCACTTCCCCCACCCTCCCCGGCTCCTGTGGCCCAGTATATTTGCACGCCTTCCAGGCACCCTATCCCATGCCATCCGTCACCTACCAGGAACGCCACATCGGCCCGAACAAGCAAGAGACCGACGCCATGCTCAAGGCCATCGGCGTGAGCAGCCTCGACGAACTGATCCAGCGCACCGTGCCCGGTCCCATCCGGCTCAAGAAGGCGCTCGATGTGGGCCCGGCGCTCTCCGAGATCGACTTCCTGGAA
>JAGQVR010000471.1 GCA_020437875.1 Flavobacteriales bacterium | reverse complement strand
CAAGGGCTATGTGTGCACCGGCTTCAACGGCAGCAGCAACACCGATGCGCTCTGGGAGTACGATGCGGCCACCGCGGTGTGGACTGAGAAGGCTTCACTCCCTGGTGGTCCCCGCCAATATGCCAGCGCCTTCGCCATCGGCGACACGGGCTACGTGATGTGCGGATGGGACAACGTGAACGACATCGACTACAACGACCTCTGGGCCTATTACCCGCAGACGGACACCTGGCAGCAGAAGGCATCACTCCCCGCGAACCCACGCAATTCCGGTGTGGCCTTCAGCATCGACGGCATCGGCTACTTCGGTACAGGCGCGGCGAACGCCATCTGGTACAACGACTTCTGGGCTTACGACCCCACCACCGATACGTGGACGCAACGGGCCAACTTCCCGGGCAACGCACGCCGCCAGGCCGTGGGCTTCGCGAGTGGCGGCAAGGGTTACATCGGTACAGGCGAGAGCAGCGGCATCCGCTACCGCGACTTCTACGCCTACGACCCGCTCACCAACACCTGGCAGCAGCGCGCGAACCTCGGAACCAACAACCGTCGGACCGCTTTCGCCTTCACCATCAATGACCAGGGCTACGTGGGCGGTGGCGTCGACTTCGTGGAGAACTGGAACGACTTCAACCGTTACGATGCCGTGAACAATACATGGGTTCCCGTGGCCTCCTTCCCGCTCCCGGTGCGCAGGAACGGCGTATCGTTCACCGTGGCGGACAGCGCGTACATCGTGGGTGGGAACGGGCAGTCGCCGATCCTCGATGAGGTGTGGCGCTACAGTCCGGATGTGAGCACCAGCGTAGCCGAGGCGATGCCCAGCGACGGCACCCTGTACCCCAACCCGACCGCTGACCGGCTCTACTTCGATACGACCGGGCGTGGGTCGTACTTGATCCTCAATAGCACCGGTAGCGTGGTGAAGACCGGTGGCGTGCGCGGACCCATTGATGTGGCCGAGCTGGAGCGCGGGGTGTACCTGCTGCTGCTGGATGGCAGCGGAGGAAGGACCAGTGCGCGCTTCGTCGTGGATCGATAGGCCTAAGGGCTTGGCCTTGGGAGCGGGTACCTTAGCTTTGGCTTCGGAACAGCGATCATGAGCAAGACCCTGAGCAAATCAGCACGT
The DNA here is from genome assembly GCA_020437875.1 of Flavobacteriales bacterium. Taxonomy (GTDB): domain Bacteria; phylum Bacteroidota; class Bacteroidia; order Flavobacteriales_F; family PHOS-HE28; genus PHOS-HE28. Next base: position 646 of record JAGQVR010000471.1, on the reverse strand, counting down.
GTGAAGGCCGAATTGAACGGCCATGGCAGCAACGGCTCATCCAGGAAGGCCGACGCGTCCGCCAATGCCGCAACGGCGAAGGTGGAGCGCGTGCCGGTGATGAAGACCTACAAGATCTTCATCGGCGGCAAGTTCCCGCGCACCGAGAGCGGCCGCTACTACCAGCCGAAGGATGCCGACGGCAAGGTGCTCGCCAATGTTTGCCGTGGCAGTCGGAAGGATGTGCGCGATGCCGTCGTTGCCGCGCGCGGTGCGTTGGGCGGCTGGTCGGGCCGCAGCGCCTTCAATCGTGGGCAGATCCTCTACCGCATCGGCGAGATGCTGGAGGGACGCACCGCGCAATTCGTGCAGGAACTGATGCAGCACGGCTCCACCAAGGCACAGGCCGAGGCGGAGGTGGCGCTGGCGATCGACCGCTGGCTGCATTACGCCGGGTGGTGCGACAAGTACCAGGCGGTGTTCAGCAGCGTGAACCCGACGAACAGCTCGCACTTCAACTTCAGCGTGTACGAACCCACCGGCGTGGTGGGCGTGATGGCACCGGCCAACAGTGGTCTGCTCGGTCTCGTGAGCATGATCGCGCCCGTGATCACCGGTGGCAACACCTGCGTGGTGGTGGCCAGCGAGAGCAAGCCACTGCCTGCGG
>JAGQVR010000470.1 GCA_020437875.1 Flavobacteriales bacterium | reverse complement strand
CATCTGGTCGCGTGACTACTTCGCCGAATCGATCTATGCCAATGAAGTGGACTCACTGCTGCTCCTCGATTGGATCTACAACCGCCCGCGTCCGGCCGATGACGTACTGAGCGATGTGGTCGGCGCGTCGGAGGGTATCGCCGTGTACGGCACCACGCAGGCGCCATTCGACCTCGTGCACACCGGTGGGAACTTCATGTGCGATGGCGCTGGCACCGCCTTCAGCTCCGCGCTGGTGCTCGATGAGAACGGACCGGATGGGGAGTTCAACCTCACCGTGCGCGATGAGGCGGGGGTCAACACCGTGATGCAGCAGTTCATGGGCATCGATCATTACATCATCATGCCTACGCTGCCCTATGACGGCATCCACCACATCGACATGCACATGAAGCTGCTGGATGAGGAGACGCTCCTCGTGGGCGAGTTCCCGACCGGGATGAGCGATGGTCCACAACTGGAGCAGAACATCAGCACGATCATGAGCCAGGAGCTCTCGGTCTTCGGTGATCCGTATCGCCTGGTGCGCATTCCGATGCCATCGAGCACCGGTGGGCAGTATCCGCCCAGTGCCAGCTACCGCACCTTCGCGAACAATGTGTTCCTGAACAGGACGGTGCTCGTGCCGACCTACCGGACGGAGTATGACACGATCGGCCTGCGCATCCTCGAGGAACAGCTACCGGGCTACCGGATCGTGGGTATCGATTGCGATTCGGATCAGAACATCATCTCGTTGAGCGGTGCCATTCACTGCATCGCGAAGACGATCGGTGTGCGCGATCCGCTGCTCATTCGCCATCAGCCCCTGGTCGATACCTATGACACCATGGATCCATACACCGTGGAGGCGTACATCCGTCACAGGAGCGGCATCGACGGTGCCTCGCTGTTCTGGTCCACGGCTCCGGGAGGTCCTTTCCTGGCGGTGCCGATGACCGATGGAGGGAACGACACCTGGATGGCTGCGATCCCGGCCCAAGCGGTGGGTACGGAGATCTTCTATTACGTGCAGGCAACGGCGAACAGTGGCAAGCAGCAGGTCCGACCGATGGTCGCACCCGAAGGCTGGTGGCATTTCAGCGTACTGGGTACTTCCACCGGGATCACCGATGGCGCGTCAACGGGCTTCACCGATATCTTCCCCAATCCGGCTGCCTCGGTCACCTGCATCCAGTTGGATCCCGATGTCGTTCCGTCAGCTGACGTGGTGTTGCTCGACGCCGTCGGTCGGCAGGCCATGATGGTGGCCAAGGGCCGCGTTCCAGCGGATGGCCGCTATTTCGTCGATCTCACCGCGCTGCCCACAGGGACCTATCAAGTGGTGATCACCACTCCGAACGGTCGGTCCGTGGCGCGCCTGCTGCACCTGTAGCCTCTACTGCTTCACGAAGCGGCCAAGTGGTGTGGCGCTCGTTCCGAGTGCTCGCACGATGTAGGTGCCAGCCTCAAGGTCGTGGACATCGAAGGTGATGGTACGCTGCCCGTTCACAGCGCTATTCCGCAGCACCCGGCCTTGCAGGTCGATGAGCTGGACCAGGGAAGTCCCATCCGGAACACCTGATACCTGCACCCGGTCCAATGCGGGGTTGGGCCACAGGAGCGTTGGGTCGGACGGAGCGTCGTTCGCAATGGCTGAGGGCAGGTCCGACTCGATGCAGATCGCGAAGTTGCCGGCATCAGGTCCTCCGCCGTTCCATACGCGGAGCAGCAGGTCTGCACCCGGCTGAAGCCCATTGATCTGCCATGGTCCGGTCAGGCCTGTCTCACAGGCGATGTACTCG
>JAGQVR010000469.1 GCA_020437875.1 Flavobacteriales bacterium | reverse complement strand
GACCGCCGTGGCCTGGGACTTCATCAAGGACCGCGAAGGGATCTACCCCATCGTGCGCGCCATGGGCGAGATCGCCGGGAACACCTCCATCCAGGTGGCCAGCGAATACCTCAGTGCGGACAAGGGGGGGCAGGGCCTCATGCTCGGTGGCATCAGCGGTGTGGAACCGTCGGAAGTGGTCGTGATCGGTGCGGGCACCGTTGGTGAGTTCGCCACGCGCGCCGCCCTCGGCCTGGGTGCCAGCGTGAAGGTCTTCGACAAGAGCATCTACCGGCTGCGCCGCCTGCAGAACGACCTGGGCCAGCGCGTGTGGACGAGCGTCATCCAGCCGATCGAACTGCGTAAAGCCCTCCGCAACGCCGATGTCGCCATCGGTGCACTGCGTCCCGAACGCGGCCGCACACCCATGGTGGTGACCGAGGAGATGGTGAAGGAGATGAAGAACGGCAGCGTGATCGTGGACGTGAGCATCGATCGCGGTGGCAGCTTCGAGACCAGCGAGGTCACCACGCACACCGATCCCGTGTACAAGCGATACGGCGTCGTGCATTACTGCGTGCCCAACGTGGCCAGCCGCGTACCGCGTACCGCGAGCACCGCCCTGAGCAACATCTTCGGGCCGCTCTTCGGCTCCATGGGCGAGGTGGGCGGTTTCGAAGACCTCATCAAGACCGACCTCGGCTTGCGCCACGGCGTCTACCTCTACAACGGCTCGCTCACCAGCCCCATCCTCGGCGAGGCTTTCAAGTTGCCCTACAAGGACCTGGATATCCTGCTGGCAGCCTTTTGAATGCCATGTGCTCATGTGGACATCTCGCTGGGGCGGGACAGGTTGTGCCCATCCCGCTGAGGCGGGACAGGTTGTGCGCATGAAATACCTTCTGGGTGGTCGTACTTTGGATGAAATGTGATCGCCATGGATGACGGGATCTTTGACGGTGCGGCTTGGTTCGAGGCATGCCTCGCTGAGATGTCCAACGGGGTATCGGAACCGGTGCAGGAGTACGGTGGACCTGCGAGGAAACGCAATGCTGTGGTCGAAGAAACGTTCGGCTTGGCGAGTCACGTGATGGATTACGCTGAAGTGTTGCTCCGAACGAACAGTGTGTTCGCCGATCAGATCCTGCGAAGTGGCACATCCGTGGGCTCGCACACCCGCGAAGCACAGAGCGCGGAGAGCCTGGCCGATTTCGCGCATAAGATGAAGATGGCGCACAAGGAGTTGGAGGAGACCGACTTCAGGTTGGCACTGTGCCATGTGAAGGCCCACTATCCGCACGACAAGGAATTGGTACGCCGAACGCAAGCATTGATCCCGCTTTTCCATCGCATCCTCACCACTTCCCGCACACGGCTCAACCAACAGGCCGCAGAGCGTCGCGCCAAGCGCCGGGGCAGGTGATGGCCGGTACCATAGGCCCGCACGACATCGCGGAAACCATCACCTTTGCGGACACCGTCATGTTCACATGCTCACATGTCCACATGACCACATGCACCCACCTTGGATCTCAAACGCCGCCTCCAGCTCTACCTCATCGGCCTCATCATCGGTGGGTTCGTAGCCTACTTCTTCTACGGTGATCGCCTCACCAACGCGGCGTGGACCCCGGAGGAGAAGATCAAGCAGCGCATGCGCAGCACCCTGCTCAAGTCAACGCCGGAGGCGGAACAGCAGCTTGCGGCCTGGTCCATCCAGCTGAGCGATGTGCGCGCTTCCATCGCCGAAGCTTCGGTACATGTGAGAGACACCAAGCGCGCCGGTGACTCGCTGTACTATACCAT
>JAGQVR010000046.1:6148-14181 GCA_020437875.1 Flavobacteriales bacterium | reverse complement strand
GGCAACACGATCGACATCAAGCCGCGCGGTTCGGCCGAGGTGATCTTCGGGGTGAACATCAGCAAGACGGAGAACCCGCGCATCCCGATCAACCAGCGCCGGATCACCACGTTCAACTTCGACCAGCGCATCCAGTTGAACCTGGTGGGGAACATCGGCGAGAAGCTGAAGATCAACACGAACTACAACACGCAGGCCACCTTCGACTTCGAGAACCAGGTGAAGCTCGACTACACCGGTTACGAGGACGAGATCATCCAGAAGATCGAGGCGGGCAACGTGAGCCTCCCCCTGCGTGGCACGCTGATCCAGGGCAGCCAGAGCCTCTTCGGCCTGAAGACCGAGCTGCGTTTCGGACGGCTCACTGCCACGGCCATCTTCAGCCAGGAGAAGGGTCAACGCCGCAACGTGCAGACGCAGGGCGGCGCCCAGACCACCACCTTCGACCTGAAGGCGGACGAGTATGAGGCGAACAAGCACTACTTCCTCAGCAACTACTTCCGCGACCGCTACGATCAGGCCTTGCGCACCCTCCCAACGGTGAACAGCGGGGTGATGATCCAGCGCATCGAGGTGTGGGTGACCAATACCCGGCAGGACTTCCAGCAGACCCGGAATTTCGTCGCCTTCACGGACCTTGGTGAGGATGGCAGCGCGCCCGCCATCGCCGCCGGTCACTTCAGCGCCGACCTGCCGCCGGGGCTCGTGACTGACCGCCCGAATTCGACGGTGGCCGACAACAGCGCCAACTCGCTCTACCAGACGGTGAGCCAGGATCCGGGGATCACGGGCTTCGTGAACTCGAGCCAGTCGTTGCAGGCCCTTGGCCTGATCGCGGCGCGGCATTACGAGAAGGTGGAGAGCGCACGACTGCTCACATCCAGCGAGTACACCGTGAACCTGCGCCTGGGCTTCATCTCGCTGAACCAATCGCTGAACAACGACGAGGTGCTGGCCGTGGCCTACCAGTACACGCTGGATGGCCAGACGTACCAGGTCGGACAGTTCGCACAGGACGGGACGATCGGCACTGATGAGGGCACGACGCCGACACCCGGTACGGGTACCGAAGTGGGGCCGCAGGGCACGGAAGCCCTCGTGCTGCGTCTGTTGAAGGCCACCATCACCAACCCGCGGATCCCGCTGTGGGACCTGATGATGAAGAACATCTATTCCCTCGGTGCCTTCCAGGTGAACCGGGAGAACTTCCGGCTGGACCTGCTCTACAACAACCCGACCACCGGGGTCGACGTGAACTACATCCCGCGTGCACCGCTGGACCAGATCCCCTTGATCCAGGCGCTGGCGATGGACCGCCTCGATCCGAACAACGCGCCCAACCCGGACGGCTGGTTCGACTTCATCGATGGTGCGGCCACCACGGGTGGTACCATCCAGGCACAGACGGGACGCATCTACTTCACCACGGTGGAACCCTTCGGCAGTTACCTCGATGCGCAATTGGTGGGAGTGCCTGCGGAGATCAAGCGCACCATCGTCTACCAGCAGCTCTACGACAGTACCAAGACCGCCGCACAGAACATTCCGGAGCTGAACCGCTTCAAGTTGAAGGGGAGTTACCGCAGCGCAAGCAGCGATGTGATATCGCTCAACGCCGTGAACATCCCACAGGGATCCGTGGTGGTGACGGCCGGTGGAGTGCGTCTGGTGGAGAACCAGGATTACACGGTGGACTACAACCTGGGTCGCGTGCGGATCCTGAACCAGGGGATCCTCGAGAGCGGCACGCCGGTGAACGTATCACTGGAGAGCAACTCGCTCTTCAGCATACAGACCAAGACCTTGGCGGGGGCGCGCTTCGACTACAAGGTGAACAAGGACCTCGTGCTGGGTGGCACGGTCATGAACCTGTATGAGCGACCATTGACGCAGAAGGTGAACGTGGGGGAGGAACCCATCCGGAACACCATGGTGGGTGTGGACGCGAACTGGCAGACCAAGTCGCAGTGGATCACGGACATGGTGGACAAGCTGCCCTTCTATGCCACCAAGCAGGAGAGCAATGTGAACGCCAGCCTGGAGGGCGCCTATCTGATCCCGGGCCACAGCCGGGCGATCGGCAATGCCGGGACGAGCTACATCGATGATTTCGAGGGAAGCGTAAGCGTCATCGACCTCCGCACGCAGAGCCTCTGGTTCCATAGCGCGGTGCCACAAGGCCTTCCCTCCCTGTTCCCCGAGGGTGACCTCGTTGGTGACCTGGGTGCGGGGTATCGTAGGGCGCAGATCTCCTGGTATGTGATCGATCCGCTCTTCTTCCGGAACAACAACCTCACGCCCGAGCACATCAGCAACGACTCGGAGCTGCGCAGCGACCATCGGCAGCGCGAGGTGCTGGAGCAGGAGGTCTTCCCCAACCGACAGCTGGCGGCGGGCACGCCCACGAACATCCCGGTGCTCGACCTGACCTACTATCCGAACGAGCGGGGGCCGTACAACTACAACCCGAGCCTTTCAGCCAACGGTGGATTGCCGAACCCGGAGGACAACTGGGCCGGCATCACACGACGGATCACGACCACCGACTTCGAGGCCAGCAACATCGAAACGGTGCAGTTCTGGTTGATGGACCCCTTCTTCAACGCGAGCAACAGCGCGGGGGAGCCGGCCACGAACGAGAACAGCGTGAACAGCACGGGTGGTGAGCTCTACATCGATCTGGGCAACATCAGTGAGGATGTGCTGCGTGATGGGCGGAAGGCGTTCGAGAACGGCTTGCCGAACAATGCGACCGATGTCGCGGCCGTGTATGATGAGACCCCATGGGGCGTGGTGCCCGCCACCCAGAGCGTGGTGAACGCCTTCGCCATCACCGAAACGAACAGCAACCGTTACCAGGACGTCGGTCTGGACGGTCTCGGCAGCCCCGCACAACAGCTTGAAGGCCGGAACGAGGCGGCTTTCTTCAGCAGTTACCTGGCCGCCGTGGCGGGCTCCGTGACCGATCCGAACGCCTTGCAGACGATCCAGGCGGACCCCTCCAACGACGACTACCGGTTCTTCCGCGGTTCGGCCTATGACTCCCAGCAGGCCGATATCCTCACGCGGTACAAGCGATTCAATGCACCGGAAGGCAACTCGGTGACCGATGAGGATTCACAGGGTGAGGGCTTCCCGACGCAGCAGACCACCCTGCCCACCACGGAGGACATCAACCAGGACCAGAACCTCGGGGAGAGCGAGAGCTACTTCCATTATCGGATCCCGTTGCGGCCGCAGGAGATGGTGGTGGGCCAAGGCTTCATCACCGACCGCATCCTGGCCACGGCCAACACGCCGGAGGGCCCGAAGCAGGTGTACTGGTACCAGTTCAAGGTGCCGGTGCGTCAGCCGTCGGCGGTGGTGAACGGCATACAGGACTTCCGCAGCATCCGCTTCATGCGCCTCTACCTTCATGGCTGGCAGCAGCAGGCCACCCTGCGTTTCGCGCGCCTGGAGTTCGTTCGCGGCGAATGGCGGAAGTACCTGCAGAGCCTGGAGACACCGGGCGAAGTGGTGGGTGGCGATCCGGACCCCACGGTGTTCCAGATCGCCGCGGTGAACATCGAGGAGAACGGCAACCGGACACCGATCAACTACGTGCTGCCGCCGGGCATCAACAAGGAGGTGGATGTTGCGAGCGCCAACCTGCGCAACCTGAACGAGCAGTCACTGCAGTACAAGGTGTGCAACCTGCGCGACGGGGATGCGCGTGCCGGGTTCCGCAACGTGCAGTTCGACATCCGGAGCTACAAGAAGCTGCGCATGTACATCCACGCGGAGAGCAGTGACCCGAACGACCCGATCGAGTTCGGCGATGCCTCCGTCTTCATCCGCCTCGGCAACGACTTCGACCAGAACTACTACGAGTACGAGGTGCCTGTGAAGCCTTCGGTCTTCTTCAACCGCGACCCGTACAACGTCTGGCCCGAGGAGAACGATGTGATCATCGAGTTCGCCAAGCTGAACGACCTGAAGATCCAGCGCGACCAGAACGGAGTGGCGCGCAACACGCGTTACCAGGGCAACGATGGGGACCGGCGGATATTCATCAAGGGCAGCCCGAACCTCAGCCAGATGCGGACCATCATGATCGGTGTGCGCAACCCGAAGCGTGATGGTGAGGAGGCGAACCCGTGGACACAGGACGATGGCCTGTCGAAGTGCCTGGAGGTGTGGGTGAACGAACTGCGCCTGACGGACTTCGACCAGAGCGGTGGCTGGGCGGCGCTGGCGCGGGTGAACGCCACCCTGGCGGACCTGGGCAACGTGAGCGTGGCGGGCAACTACAGCACACCGTTCTGGGGAAGCATCGACAAGAAGGTCAGCGAGCGGCAGCGGGAGACGAAGTACGGCGTGGACGTGAGCGCCAACCTGGAGATGGGCAAGTTCCTGCCGGAGGAGTCCAAGGTGAAGGTGCCGCTCTACCTGGGTTACTCGGAGCAGATCAGCAATCCGCAGTTCGATCCGCTCAGCCCTGACATAACCTTCGACGAGGCCACGCGCGCGCTCACACGGGAGGAACGCAAGGAGCGGTTGAAGGTCTCACGGACCTACACCCGCAGACGGAGCATCAACCTCACCAACGTGCGCAAGGAACGCGGGGCGGGCAGCAAGGAACAGTTCTTCGATGTGGAGAACCTGAGCTTCAACTACGCTTACAGCGACCAGGAGTACCACGACGTGAACACGGCCTATGAGAACACGCGCACGTACCGCGGTTCCATCGCCTATGTGCATGCACCGAAGCCAAGGCCCATCGAACCCTTCGCCGGCATCGGCTTCGTGAGCAAGAACAAGTGGCTGCGGCTGGTGAAGGACTTCAATGTCAACCTGGGCTTCAAGCAGATCAGCATGCGCACCAGTGTGGACCGCATGTACCTGGAACGACTGGTGCGGCCCAACCCGGACATCGAGACACTGCCACCACGGCCCACCTACAACAAGAATTTCAACTGGAACAGCCAGTATGGCTTCCGTTACGAGCTCACGAAGTCATTGAAGATCGACTTCAACGCGAACAACCTCGCCTTCATCGGCGAGACACCCGGTCGCGTGAACAGCAAGAGCCGCGACGAGTATGCCCTGTGGAAGGACAGCGTCCTGAGCAGCATCCGCAACTGGGGTGAGCCCACGCGCTACGACCACACCGTGGGTGTCACCTATACCCTGCCTTTGGACAAGTTCCCGCTCACCGACTGGGTCACCGTGAACACCGGCTACACCGCGGGCTACCAGTGGGATCGCGCTCCGCTCACGCAGGACACCCTGGGGGCGACCGTCCAGAACTCCCAGAACATCTCGGTGAACGGCCAGCTGAACTTCGTGAACCTTTACAACAAGTCGAAGTACCTGAAGAAGATCAACGACAAGGCACGGGGGAGGGGAAGCGCGGGCAAGCCTGGTGCGAGGACCACACGGACGAAGGCGGATAGTACCGCGAAGAAGGAGCCCAACATCAAGATCGATCCGCTCGAGGGACTCGCGCGCGTGTTGATGACCCTGCGGAACGGCACGATCACTTACAGCCAGACCTCCGGCATCCTCCTGCCCGGTTATGCGCCGCGCACGAACATCATCGGGATGGACAACTTCGGGGCGCCGGGATTCGGCTTCGTGCTCGGCCAGCAGAACCACGACCTGAGCGGCGACATCGTGCGCGACTTCGCCACGGATGCGGCGCGACAGGGCTGGCTCGTCACCACACCGTCCATCTTCAACCCGTATACGAACACGCGGAACGAGAACATCAATGCACGCCTGACGCTGGAGCCTTTCCGCGGGATGCGGATCGAGGTGATGGCGAACCGGACGAAGGCGGACAACAGCACCAGCTTCTTCCGGTACAACCGCGATGAGGAACGTTATGTGAATGACAGCCCGCGCGACCAGGGCAGCTTCAGCGTGAGCATGCTCAACTGGCGCACCGCCTTCTCCAAGAACGACGAGAACTTCGTGAACCAGGTGTTCCAGGACATGCTCGCGAACCGCCCGACGGTGAGCGCCCGTTTCGCTCAACTGACGGGAGCCGCCATCGATCCGGAGACGGGCTATGCGGATGGATACGGACCCACGCAGCAGGACGTGGTGGTGGCCTCCTTCCTCGCGGCCTATACCGGCAAGAGCGCGGACAATGTGAAGCTCGATCCGTTGAGCCTCGTCCCCGCACCCAACTGGGATGTGACCTATGATGGCCTCACCAAGCTGCCCTTGTTCGACAAGTGGTTCAGGACCTTCACCGTGAAGAACAGCTACCGCAGCACCTTCAATGTGGGAAGCTATCAGACCAACCTGCTCTTCATCGACGGGGCAGGGGTGCGCGACCTCTCGGACAACTTCCTTCCGGAGAAGCAGATCGCGGTGGTCACGATCCAGGAGGTGATGCGCCCCTTGATGGGCTTCGATGGCACCCTGAAGAACAGCCTGCTGGCCAAGTTCGAGTACAACCGTGACCGCAACCTCAGCCTCAGCCTCACCAACAACCAGGTGACCGAGGTCCGCGGCAAGGAGTTCGTGGTCGGCAGCGGCTATCGCTTCAAGAACGTGAAGTTCCCGTTCGCGGTCGGTGGCACCACGCCCAAGAGCGACCTGAACCTGCGGGTGGACCTCAGCCTGCGGGAGAACGTGACGGTGATCCGCAAGGTGCAGGAGCAGCAGAACCAGCCCACGGCCGGCCAGAACATCATCTCCATCAAGACCAGCGCCGACTACGTGATCAACGACCGGTTGAACGTGCGCGCCTTCTACGAGCGTGTGATCAACACGCCGGTGATCTCCACCTCGTTCCCGTCCGCGAACACCAACGCGGGGATCAGCTTGCGCTTCACGCTGGCGCAATAAGGAGGGACAGAGCGAAGTCTCGGTCCTACCCCTGCTCCGGCCCTGCGTTCCATCAGCGAACGATATCATTCGCACCGCGTACATTCGCCACCTCATCACACGCACCGAACCCGCATGAACATCCCGGCCGACCTGCGCTACACCAAGGACCACGAATGGGTCCGCATCGAAGGCGACACCGCCACCATCGGCATCACCGACTTCGCCCAGGGTGAGCTCGGCGACATCGTCTTCATCGACATCAACACCGTGGGGCAGGAGCTGGCGGCGGAGGCCGTGTTCGGCACCGTGGAAGCGGTGAAGACCGTGAGCGACCTCTTCATGCCGGTGAGCGGCACGATCACCGAGCTGAACGCCGGCCTGGCGGACGACCCGGCGGCCGTGAACACCGACCCCTACGACAAGGGCTGGATGGTGAAGGTGAAGATGAGCGATGCGGCGCAGGGTGATGGTCTGCTCACCGCGGACCAGTACAAGGCGTTGGTGGGCGCCTGATCAGCGATGACGCGCCATCTGCGTCTCGCCCTGGCCTGGTCCTTCCTCATCGCGTTCCTCTGTCTGACGCCGGGGAGGAACCTACCGCATTGGGAATGGGCCGACCTGCTGAGCGTGGACAAGCTGGTGCACATGCTGATGTTCGGCATCCTGAGCTACCTGCTGGCGCGCGGCTTGCGCGATCGGGCTGAGAACCGCTGGACCGATGGTCGGATCCTATGGATCGCCGGGGCGATCTCCTTCGCCTATGGTGGTCTGATGGAGATCCTGCAGATGACGCCGGGTCTCGGCCGGAACGGCGATGTGGTGGACCTGACGGCGAACACGATCGGTGCGGTGGTGGGCGCCTGGCTCGTTCATCGCTTCTGGATAAGGCGTTCGGCGCAAGCGTAGCACGGTCCGATCGGTATCTTGCGGTCCACACCGGGTGTAGACCGGTGCAATGCCATGGCCACGAAGACCGCCACTGCTCCCGTCCGAATGCCCGATCCGCGCACCACGCCCACCATCGACCAGGTGGGCATCGAGGAGCGCGTGGCCCGCATCAAGACACGGAGCATCAAGAAGGAGACGAAGGTGCAGGGCATGAAGCTCGCGCTCAGCATGATCGACCTCACCACGTTGGAAGGGGCCGACACCGATCACAAGGTGCAGCAGCTATGCTACAAGGCGATGCACCTGCACGACAGCCTTCCCGG
>JAGQVR010000046.1:0-6049 GCA_020437875.1 Flavobacteriales bacterium | reverse complement strand
GCTTCCCACGGCCGCTGCGGTCTGTGTGTATCCCTCCTTGGTGAAGGTGGCGAAGAGGGCCTTGGGCGATAGCGGCGTGAAGGTCGCGTCGGTCTCCACGGCCTTCCCCAGCGGGCAGGCACCGCGCAAAGTGAAGCTGGATGACACGCGCTTCGCCGTGAACGAAGGCGCGGATGAGATCGACATGGTGATCAGCCGCGGCAAGTTCCACAACGGCGAGTACGACTTCGTGTTCGACGAGATCGCCGCGATCAAGGAAGCCTGCGGCAACGCGCGCCTGAAGGTGATCCTGGAGACCGGTGAATTGGGCACCTACGACAAGGTGCGCCTGGCGAGCGACATCGCCATCGCGGCCGGCGCCGACTTCATCAAGACCAGCACGGGCAAGATCAACCCGGCGGCGACGATGGAGGTGACCCTGGTGATGCTGCACGCCATCCGCGATCATTACCTGAAGACCGGGAGGATGATCGCGATGAAGCCGGCCGGCGGCATCCGCAAGAGCAAGGAAGCGCTGCACTACCTGATGATGGTGAAGGAGGAGCTCGGTCCCGAATGGCTGGACAACCACTGGTTCCGCTTCGGCGCCAGCAGCCTTGCCAACGACATCCTCATGCAATTGCAGAAGGAGGCCGACGGCCACTACCAGAGCGCGGATTACTTCAGCCTGGACTGATCTTCGGCTGGTGGCCGAGGTCGCCGTGATCATTCCGTGATAGGCTGCTCCTTTCTTTGTCCGTGCCATGCAGCGACGGGTGCTCATCATCGAGGACGATCGCGACATCAGTGAACTGGTGCGGATACACCTGCGCGACCTGGGCTTCGAGGTGGATCAGGTCTACGATGGCAGGGACGGTCTGCGTGCGGCCCTCGAGGGACGGCATGCGTTGATCATCCTCGATCTCATGCTTCCTGAACTCGATGGCGTGAGCGTGTGCCAGAAACTCCGCGCTGGTGGGGGACGCACGCCGATCCTCATGCTCACCAGCAAGGCCGAGGAGATCGACAAGGTGCTGGGTCTGGAGACCGGCGCGGACGATTACATGACCAAGCCCTTCAGCGTGCGGGAGCTGATGGCCCGTGTGAAGGCCCTGCTGCGCCGCGCGGAGGAGCGTCCCGAGCCCGTCGCTGATGATCGCGATATCCATATCCCGGGGCTGCGGATCGACCGGCGGAAGCGCACGGTGGAGGTGCATGACCAACGTGTGGAGCTGACGCCGAAGGAATACGACCTGCTACTCCATCTCGCCTCCCATCCGGGGGTCACCTACTCGCGGGAGCAGCTGTTGGCGAGCGTTTGGGGCTATGAGTTCAGTGGCTACGAGCACACGGTCAATTCGCACATCAACAGGTTGCGCACGAAGGTGGAACGCAACGTGTCCACACCTGAGTTCATCCTCACCACCTGGGGCGTTGGTTACCGCTTCGTGGATGATCCGGAACGCCCATGAGCAACGCACCACATCGGTCCACCAGCCTTTTCTGGCGGATATCCGCGGCTTTCCTGGTCGTCCTGTTGCTGTTCGCGGGCGTGACGTTGTGGATCCATATCGATGCATCGCACAACCATACGCTCGAGGTGACCCAGCGCCTGAACCACGACCTCGCGAAGCACACCGTGGATGAGGTGAAACCATTCCTCAACGGCGAGGTCCCGGAGGAGGCGATCGGCACGCTCATGCATTCCATGATGGCGGTGAATCCTGGCATCGAGGTCTATCTGCTCGATACCGCGGGTCGCATCCTGAAGTACGTCGCGCTGGATGGTGTCGTGAAGCTGGATCACGTGGACATGGGACCGGTGCGCGACTTCATCAATACAACGGAGCCGGAGGGGCTGATCGAGGGCGATGATCCCCGGACCCCCGGCGTGCGCCGCATCTTCAGTGCCGCACCCGTGCTGGAGGAAGGCGTGCCACAGGGCTACGTCTACATCATCCTCGAAGGACAGGAGTATGCCGGCGCCGCCGATACGCTCTTCGGCAACTACTTCCTCCGGTTGAGCGGTCGTTCCGTGCTCCTCGTGCTTGTGCTCACATTGCTCGCCGGCCTGCTCGCCATCGCGCTCATCACGAAGAACCTCGGTCGCATCGTGTCCGGCTTCCGCCGGTTCAAGGACGGCGCGCTCGATACGCGGATCACGCTCGGCGGCGGGGGAGAGCTCACCGAAGTGGCCACCACCTTCAACGAGATGGCGTCCACCATCCAGCGGAACATCGAAGAGTTGAAGGGCATCGACCAGTTGCGGAAGGAGCTCATCGGCAATGTGAGCCACGACCTGCGCACTCCCGTGGCGGCCATTCAGGGTTATGCCGAAACGCTGCTGATGAAGGCCGATTCGTTGACCGCCGAGGAGCGGGAAGGCTACCTCAGCACCATCGTCCGGAGCACCGAACGGCTCAAGCAGCTGGTGGATGATCTCTTCACGCTCAGCAAACTGGAGGCGGAACAGGTGAAGCTGGACCTCGAGCCGATCTCCCTGGGAGAGCTCGTGCACGATGTGGTGAACAAGGTGCGCTTGATGGCGAAGGAGAAGAACGTCTCGATCAACGTCATCATGGCCCGTGACCTGCCGCTTGTGGAGGTGGATGTGAAGAAGATCGACCGCGTACTCCAGAACCTGCTGGACAATGGGCTCAAGTTCTGCCGGCCGGGCGATCGCATCACCATCGAGCTGGATGGGCAGGAACCCGATGCGGTGCGCGTGCGCATCACGGATACCGGCGTTGGGATACCCGATGGCGACCTGCCGCACATCTTCGATCGCTACTTCAAGGGATCGCGTTCGTCCGATATTGGTGGCACCGGCCTGGGGCTCGCCATCGTCAAACGCATCGTCGAATTGCACGGATCCACGGTGGAGGTGAGCAGCCGCGTGAACGAGGGTTCGCGCTTCACCTTCGGTCTTCCGGTGCGGCGTTCGGCTTAGTGATGAACATGTGATCGAGCCGTGATCGATCCGTGATCGGTGCCGGGGACCTTTGCCCTCGTTCACCCAACGAACCAAACCTGATCGACATGAGAACGCACATTGCAATGAACGGCATGCTCCTGTTGGGCGTGCTGGCCCTCGCATCCTGCAAGAAGGATGAAGAGGAGATGATGACCCCGACACCTTCGACACCCACTGCGGGTCCGGCCGTGGATCCGGCGACCGCCGCACGTGTGGCCGTGGACCGCTTCAGCCCGGAAGCAGGCACCCTGATGGTGCGCGATGGCAGCAACGGCCTGCCCGCTGCGAACACCCCGATCAACTATGACCAAGCTCCCTTCATCACCGAAGGATTGGGGCCCGCCGGACAGATGGTGAGCTATTACAACTTCGATGTTCAGTCCACCACGCCGGCGCCGATCTGGGTGCTCTTCCGCAGCGGCGACGCGGATCCTGTTGCGGGCCAGTTGAACATCATCGACAAGATCCCGGGTGAAGCGGGTTACAACGACTTCTGGAGCGTACGCAAGGTGACGGTGCCGGCGGACTACGTGGCGAACTCGGTAACGAGCTATGCGGAGATCGTTTCGCTTGGCTACGGCATCGAGAACACGGGTATCCTCGTGAACTGTCCGGTTGTACCGGAGGGTTCCACCGCTTCCATGCGCTTGAATGGCGAGAGCAACGCGATCGTGCAGGGTTGGTACAAGGACAAAGTGGTGCACTACTTCAGCTTCATGGAACATCCGTTGATGGGCAGCGCCGTTCCCACGTCGCCGATCCATGTCATGTTCAACATCAACCCGGACCAGTCCGGAGGTGGCCCGGCCAGTGGCTTCGTGGTGGAACCAGGGACCATGCAGACCCACAACGTGGTGGCCACCGTACCGGCGGACGCGACCTACTCTCCCTTGTGGCGTGTGCAGGTCATCGACAACGCGGACTTCAGTGCCGTCATGAACCTGTCCACCGCACAGGCCGCCACGAACCTGGCCATGAACGTGGCCAACGTGAACTGCCCGATCGTAGCCATCAACTGATCTCGGCGACCATACGATCGGCGGATGCGCACCCTCCGGCCCTGCCGGGGGGCGCGCTTGTTCCCGACCTTAGCGACATGCATGACCACTCTGCCCTGCGGACCATCACGTACCGGCCCACGCGCCTCGATGCCGCTGATGCACTTCAGCGTGCTACCTCATTCCGTGCATTGATGGAAGGCCGGCGCAGCGTACGCCACTTCAGCCCGGATCCGGTCGCACCTGCGCTGATCGAGGAGTTGGTGCGTACGGCGAGCACGGCCCCGAGTGGGGCGCACAAACAGCCCTGGACCTTCTGTGTGGTCACCGACGCGGGCGTGAAGCAGCGGATACGTGCGGCAGCGGAGGAGGAGGAGCGCGCGAACTATGGTGGTCGCATGCCGCCCGAATGGCTGGAGGATCTGGCGCCGCTCGGCACCGACGCGAACAAGGAGTTTCTGGAGATCGCACCGTGCCTGATCGTCGTCTTCAAACAGGTGCATGAGCTCCGGCCGGATGGCGGCAAGCGCAAGAACTACTACGTGGAGGAGAGCGTGGGCATCGCCTGCGGTTTCCTGCTGGCGGCCATTCGGAACGCGGGTCTTGTGGCCCTTACACATACACCGAGTCCGATGAACTTCCTGGCCCGTCTGCTGGAGCGGCCCGAGAATGAAAGGGCCTTCCTGCTCATCCCGGTGGGTCATCCCACTTCGGATTGTGTGGTGCCTGATCTGCGGCGCAAGGACGTGGACGAGGTGTGCGTGTGGTACGGGCGATGAGTCAGCCAGGCCGTGAGGACCATACCGCATCATCCGAACAGGAAGCTCACCAACTGCCTCCCGCACCACCACCGCCGAAACTCCCACCACCAAAGCCGCCGAAGCCACCCCCGCCACCGCCAAAGCCTCCGCCAGTGCCGCCGAAAGCGCCGGTGAACATGTTGCCGCCTTCCCCACCGGGGCCGAGCGTCGCACGTTCCAGGTAGTTGAGCAGGGAGAAGACGGCGATCAGATCCGTCGGGCGCGGCGACCGTTCCTTCAGTTGGTCACGGGTGTCCTCATCCAACAGCGTGATGCAACTGCCCAATTCGAACACGTGCTTCATCGAACGCTCCCAACCGCCTACCAGTGGACGACCGATGTCCTGTTCCACAGTGAACAGAAGATCACGGACGCGCGCACAGATCGCACGGCCTGTTGCCGTGCGCGTATGTCGCCCGCTGAGGAGGCCTGCCTCCTTCAGGTCCGGGAACATCAGGTCATACTTGAAGGCCTCATGGTCCTCGATACGGTCCTCGATCTCCAGACGCAGGTCCACCAATGAGCAAGGCCGGTCGGCCGGGACGAGCTCCCACACGAAGATCCCGGAGCGATCGTTCGGCTCTGGCTTGTCGCCGCGTGTCAGGAAGAGCCGGTTCAAGGTGCGCTTGCGTCGCCCGCCGACGGCCACCTCCTTGAAGTCCACGAGCAATGACCCTGTGAAGCACAGGTGTTGCAGGCAGTGGTAAAGCATCGTTTCACCCGATGAGAGCATCGGGTGCCTGAGGTAGACATAAGCCTGCGGGCTCAGCTGTGCCATGGACCGTCAACGCAAGATGGGCGATCCACCTGATCCCTGATGCTGAACCCGATCCGGTCGATCGGATGACCACCCCGTTAAGGGAAGTACAAGTTCATCAACGTCGCGTCGATCTCTCCGTCCTGGGTGTGGCAGGTGCGGCAGGCCGCGCCGCGGTCCAAAGCCGGTGCACGCACTTCCCCGTTGGCGCGGAGGTAACCCCAGACCCAGCCTCCGGCATCGGCCGCTTCGGACTCCGGTCGCTTCAGCAGCACGGCATAGCTGCCCAAGGTGCTGGCATCGCTCCAGAGCTCCTTCACGATCAGCGAACCCGGCGGGAAGGTGGTATCGGCCACCACGCGGTAAAGCGAGTCAAGTGCCGTGGCCGCCACCCCGTTGAAACGGGTCCGCAGGAAGGCCTCGCTGTGACCGGAGCCCGTGCTGCGGGGTAATAGGTCCGGGGAGTTCTTGTACCACACGCTCCCGGAACTGTTCAGGGCCATCTGGTAGAGCTCGGCGTCCAAGGGAGCGGTGCCCGCTT
>JAGQVR010000468.1 GCA_020437875.1 Flavobacteriales bacterium | reverse complement strand
AGGGCTGGTGGTTTGATGTCGCAGGAAGGACGGGGCGGGAAGTCTGTTCTAATCTCTCAAGCGCTCACCCGCCAGCTTCGCCCACATCTTGCGCTGGCGGTGCCAATGGGCGACGGCGGTGATGGGCCGGACATCCTTCTCACGGATTGGGTCACGGCCTTTGATCGTGCGGGGCAGAAATAGGAGCGCTTCCTGAATGTCTGGGGCCAGGTTGAGCAGGTTCATGATCTGCGTGATCCTGGCCCGCGTCACATAACCGAGTCGTGCCAGATCAGCATAATCACGCACTTCACCGCAGCCCACCAGCCCGTCGTAGCGGATCGCCAGAGCCATCAGGCGCGAAATGCGGGGCACGTTCCCCGGCTCGATGTTTCGGTCTTTACCTGATTGGGCATTGCCGTTTTTCCGGCTGTTCTTTGGCTGGAAGGTGAAGGATACTTCCAACTGACTCAGTCCGGTTCCCGAAGCCTCCGGTGTGCGATGTTTCATGCCGTTCCCTCCACGTCTCTGACGGCGGCCTCACTGCACAGCGCTTTAATCCCCGGCGACCGGAATGTGACCGTCACCTTGCCGTCCCGTCCGTCATAGCCGACGCGTTCGACGAGCAACCGAACGATCCGGGTCTGTTCACGGGGCGACAGGGATTCCCACACCGGGGCGAAAGCCGTCAGGGCTTTGGCCAGGTCACCTTCATCCACGGCTTCATTCTGGATGGAAATGACCTCTTCACGGATGGCGGTCATCCGTTGATCCAGGGACCCGATCTGGTCCTGAAGGTCGGCCAGTTGATCAATCGCCAGTTTCTGGTCTGAGGCTACGGAAAAGGACTCGCTCATCAGTTTCTGAACCCTGGTGTGCAACCGCTTGAGCACCCGTTCATGGCTTTGCCGTTCCTTTTTCAGTTCCGCCAGCCGTTTTTCGCTTTCCTCTCTGACCTTCGCTGCCGTGGCCGCGATGATCGTCTCGTTGCTTCCGATGCCGCGGATGTGTTTGTCCACAGCGTTCTCGATTTCCTGGGCGTTGAGCGACTTGCTCGGGCAGGACGACCAACCCCGCTGCTGGGCGTTGAGGCACACGTAATATCGGTATAGTCTGCCATTCTTGTTGGTGTAGGTATGGATCATGCCGGTGCCGCAGGGTGCACAGTAGAGAATTCCTTTCAAGAGCGCACCGTACTTGTTGCGCACCGCCTTGCCGCCTGTTCGCCCGTTTCTCCGGAGCGTATCCTGGACCCGTTGCCAGAGATCGATGTCCACGATCCCGTCGTGTTCACCATCATAGATGGTTCCTTTGAAGGCGACCTTGCCGGTGTAGGTCACGTTGGTCAGAAGCCGAAACAGACTGCCTTTGTTGAACGGCTTACCACCCCGGTCCTTGCCCTTTTGGGTGGTCCATCGCTTGGCGTGCCAGCCCCTCCGTCCGAGTTCCTCAACCACCGGGATCATGGCCTGATGTTCGAGATAGAGCTGGTAGATCGCCTTTACCTGGGCGGCTTCCTCTTCGTTTACCACCAGCTTGCCGCCTTGCCGGTCCACGTCGTATCCCAGGATAGGCTGGCCGCCGATCCACTTTCCCTTCCTGCGGGCTGCGGACATCTTGTCCCGTGTGCGCTCCGAGATGATTTCCCGCTCGAACTGGGCGAACGAGAGCAGGATATTCAAGGTGAGCCGCCCCATGGAGCTGGTCGTGTTGAACTGCTGCGTGACCGATACGAAGCTCACGGCATGCTTGTCGAACAGCTCCATCATGCGGGCGAAATCCAGGAGGGAACGGCTGAGCCGATCCACCTTG
>JAGQVR010000467.1 GCA_020437875.1 Flavobacteriales bacterium | reverse complement strand
CCCCAGGGAGGCCGCGGGCGGGTGTTCCAGGTACTCGATCTCCATGCTCGATCGAAGCTAATTGGTGCGGACCTCAATTGGTGCCGGGCGGGATCGGTGGCGGCACCACGTTCTCCACGGCCGCAGTGCTCACCAGGTAGGTGTAGATGGCATGCACGTCCGCATCCGTGAGGCTGGTATAGCCCTGCCACGGCATGGGGGGCAGCAGGCGTCTTCCGCCCTCGATGCCCTTGTACCAGCCACCGCGCAGTGCCTTGTCGAACATCTCCTCGGTCCACAGGCCTATCCCCGTGGCATCGCTGGTGAGGTTGGCAGCAAAGCTGGTACCCCAGGGCCCTACGGTGGCGGTCTGGTCCATGGCGAAGAGCACCCAACCGGTGGTGGTGGTGGCATCGTAGGGGGGCAGCTGGCTTCCGGCCGGATGGCCGCTGAGCAGCCGGTCGGGGTCGGGTACCGGTCCCTGAGGGCCCATCACCTTGGGTGAGTGGCAGTCGCCGCAGCCCAGTACGGTCACGAGGTAGCGTCCCCGTTCCTGCACATCCTCCAAGATCTCTGCTTCCGGAGCATTCCCGGTCGCAGGTGCTTCGGCAGGGTCGGTGGAAGGCACTTGGCCACAGGCTCCCAGGAGCAGCAGCGCCAACAGCAGGGGAAGAAAAAGCGGGTGATGCATGTTGGTTCAGATGATGGCTTGGAGGAAGTAGGCTTGTGTATGGGCGGACCGGTGGCGTAGGTCCTTCAGTTCGGCGTACTCGGCCGAACCATACCAGGCCCGTGCGCAGTCCATGTCCGGGAACTCGATGATGACCGGGAAGGTCGGTCGCTCCGCTCCCTCCACGGGCTCCAGTGGACCGCCCACGGCCACATAGCGACCACCGAATCGTTCCACCACGGGCACCACCTGTTCTCGGTACCGGGCCATGCCCTCCTCATCGTGGATGGAGAGGACGTCAAAGATGCCAAATGCTTTCATGCTCCTGGGTTTGATGGGGCAAATCTCAGCGGGCGGTGGGCATCGCGGATTGAACGATCGCGACATCCTTCGGCGCCACTTTGCCCCTGCCCATGGACCACCAGGTGATGGAGCAGGCCATGCACAGCACACCTTCGATGACGATCCACTGCGTACCGAACGCACCCAGCGGTCCATCCATGGCGATGGTGAGGGTGCGGGAGAAGGCGTAGAACCCCCAAAGAGCGGCCAGGAGGCCGACGGCCGAACGACGGTCCTGACGCCACAGGTGGCTCAGCATCAGCAATAACGTGATGCCCACACCGCCGAACACGCCGCGGATGGAACTGAGCGCGTCGTTGTTCGGAAGCTCGACCTGCACCAACGCCATGACGGCACGGGGATCGGCGAAGGCCAGCAAGCTGACGGACAGGATGGAGAGGGCAGAAATGCCGAGCAACACAGCTGGGACCAAGGGGCGGAATGGACGGTGTTTCATGGTGTTCATTTTGTGGGCGCAAAGGTCCCAGGGGCAAGATCTTCTCGCCCTTGACCTGGATCAAGAACGGAGTTGCACTCCTCCGCCGGCGCCGTGAACCTGTACCGACCAGTGTCGCCGACACCGACCGTGACCAAGATCCTGTCCCTTGCGGTCCGGCCGCACCTTGTTCACATTCCACACCGAACTTCGATGGGCACATGAACGAACAGCCAACCGACCATGTACCTCATCCTCCCCCTCACCACTACCCTGCTCTTGCTCACAGCATGTGCCGGAAGTCCCGATGACCAAGCTGACAGCAAGGATGACGCCACCATGGATGCCCTTGCCCAACGCGTGGCCCGCATC
>JAGQVR010000466.1 GCA_020437875.1 Flavobacteriales bacterium | reverse complement strand
CGCTGCTCCTCGATATAGGCCTCCGTTTCCGCACTGCGGTGTGAACGACTGGCCAATATGGTGTGTGCCCGCTCCGTGCGGGTGAGCGGTAGACGCGTGCTCATGGCGGCCCGTTCATACGTGGGGAGCGCAGCTTGGGTTGCCGCGCGCTGTTGCCTGTAGGCGCCACCTCCCTCCCAGGCGAAATAGAGCACATCGTTCACCGGACCGTAGACCACACCAGCGATGGGGATGGCGTTGCCTTGCGGTGCCTTGTTCCTCGTGTCCGCCTGCATCAACGCGATGCATACCGCGAACTCGCCATTGCGTCGGATGAACTCCTTGGTGCCATCGAGCGGATCCACCAACCAGTATTGCGCCCATGCCTGGCGTTCGGCTGCGGGTATGCTGCGTCCTTCCTCGCTCATCACCGGCAGTCCGGTGCCGTCCAGTATCCGCTTGATGGCTGCATGGGCATCCCGGTCGGCGCGTGTGAGGGGCGAATCATCCGCCTTCACATCCACGTCGAACTCGGTCCCGTAAACCGACATGACCGCACGGCCAGCGGCGAAGGCGGCGTGTATGGCAGCGTCCAGCAGGGGCTGAAGGGCGTTCTCCGTCATGAGCGCCGGCAAAGGTAACCGCGCCGCAAGCGGTGGTCAGGTCGCATGGGAGCGGCTATACACGGTGCATGGTGAACTCATCGGCGGGCACGAAAAAGCCCTGTCGCCAAGGGCGCACAGGGCTTCCTTTTCGCTGGTCGCGCTCAGGCCTTGCCCATGATCTTGAACATGCCTGTGCCGCAGGTGGGGCAGGTGCCCTTCATGGCCTTGCGACCGTTGGCCATCTCAACCTCCTTGGGGTCCTTCATGTTACGCTTCGCCTTGCACTTCACGCAATACGCTTCAACGGCTGCTGCCATGGGTTCTGGGTGTTTTGGGTTGAACGAGTGAACAAGGTAGGTCCGGTGTGCATGGGTCCGCGTGTGGGGTGAATGGGGGTTTTCAACGATCGGACATGGTCAACCCGCTTCGAGGGAGCTCCGGACACCCCTTCTTGGTGTCCGGTCGTGATGTGGTCCGGTGGTCCGATGGGTTCATCCAACAGGATGTGGTCGACCTGTTTCGATGGACCTGAACAGGGACGCGAGGAAGCGCTGGATGGAGGTGCTCGCCATTCCGTCCGACAAGGGTTCCCGATGCGGCGGTCCATCGATCGCGGCTGCGGTCGCGGCCTCGCACGGCCGAGGTCATCGAACACACTTGTGCTGCGTGGCTTAACGGTCGCGTGCATCGCGCCATCGCCCTTGTGCCGCGCGGTTCCGCCGTTGTTGACCGATCGTGAAAAGAAAAGGCTTGGAGTGTGTCCTTTTTGTTCCCTCCCGCGTCCATCGCGGGGATCCGGACGATGTTGAAAAGTATGAAAAGCACGTGCCCTCCCGAACCGTCCCCGGGACCACTTTTGTAACCCGACGACGGCGCTGTCACCACGGTCGATCCCGTGTGCCAACGACGCCGGCGGAACCCAAGGAATACTGGAACATGTGATGAGGGAGGCGGTCCTCCCTCAGGGCATCGTCTCCCCGAACAAGACCCGACCATGAGCACCCCGAACAAGAACGAACAGATGAGCCTTGACGCCGAACTCCGCAACGACGCCGATGCTGCGAACGAACCCCTGCTCAAGGACAACAAGGACCGCTTCGTCATCTTCCCGATCCAGCACCACGATATCTGGAACTTCTACAAGAAGCACGAGGCCAGCTTCTGGACCGCCGAGGAGATCGACCTGCACGCCGACCTCACCGATTGGAACGACAAGC
>JAGQVR010000465.1 GCA_020437875.1 Flavobacteriales bacterium | reverse complement strand
TACCTCGTGGGCCGGTGCATCTTGACCTGAACCAGTGTCGCTTTTTGAGCCCCCTGCTGATCTGCGGCGCGGCCGCGTTGGTGAAGGCGCAACAAGAGCGCGGGATCCCATCCGAAGCGCCTGCAGCCTGCCACGATCCCAGCCTCAGGAGCTACCTGGAGCTTGTTCGCTTTCCGCAGGGCTATTCCCAGGCGGATGCTTCCTACGACACCAAGCGCCTGTTGGCCACGCTGCGCGGCCGCACCTATGTGCCACTGGTCACCTTTCCGGCGACCACCGCCCCGGACAGTGTTCGCGAGGACCTGATCCAGGCCGTGGAGGACCTGATGGTGCGCCAATGTGGGCTGAGCGGCCAGATGCTGATGGCCGTGAAATACCTGATCTCGGAGCTGGTAGGCAACATATCCTACCATGCCGCGCATGGTACCGGCTTCCTGTTCGCACAGTACTATCCCAACGGACATTACCTGGATATTGCGATCGCCGACACCGGGCAGGGTCTACGCGGCTCCTATGTAGCCAGTACACGGCACACCGACCCCGGCTCCGATGCCGAGGCGCTCCGTATGGCCCTGGAGGGCCGGTCCACCAAGGATCAGGCGATAAGCAGGGGCTATGGGATACGCACTTCCCGGCGGATGCTTGTGGCAGGCCTGGGTGGCTCCTTCTTCTATTGGAGCGGTGACGCCATGCTCTTGAACAACGCCACGAGGGATAACATCTACGAGTTGAAGGACGGGACCCGTTTCCCCGGATGTTTTCTCGCATTACGTGTACCCACGATCGCTGTTCCAACGTTCAATGTCATGGGCTTCGTGGAGTAAAGCCCCGCTTTCGTCGATCCAATCCCTACCTTTGCACCATGCGCGCAAGCACCGACATCAAGGTCAAGAACAAGGTCGGCAGCAATCCCAATTACCGCAACAGTGCCGACGTGCTGTTCACCGAGGTCCCCGCGACCACGGAGGAATTGGTCCTGGACTTCAGCGAAGTGGAGTTCATTTCGCGTGGGTTCGCGGATGAATTCCATAAGGCCCGTTTGCGCTTCCAAACCGAACGGAATGTCCCGGTCGTTCTTGAGCAAGTGAACGAGGCTGTGCAGGAAATGCTCTCGGCCGTGGCCCGTACCCAGGAAGGGAGCACCCCCCTTCGAGTTGACTTTCCCGTTATCCGCGTGAACAGCGTGGATGAGTTGGAGCGGATGTTGCTGGGCTGTTGAAAGCCGTAGATTGCCGCAACACCGTTGACGGCAAAGTCGTCCAAAGGGTCATGAGAGGGCAAGAACGCACATCGATCCATCTGTACACACCCGAGCAATTGAACAAGCTCGGCAATGCCATCGTGTACCTGTGTGAGCACATCCGGCCCCTGTACAAGACCAAGTTGCTCAAGCTCATCTACATTCTGGACGAGTTCAGCGTGAAGCTGCACGGCGTGCCCATGTTCAACCTGGAGTACAAGGTCTGGCAGGCCGGTCCGGTATGCGATGATGTGTTCGTGGAACTGAGCGAGGAACCGGTCCTTCTTAAGGATTACATCCGCATCGTTCGCGAGGCCAATGGAACGCGCATTGAGGAGTTGAAGAAGTTCAGCGACGATGAGTTCACACCGAACGACCTGGCGCTGTTGGCGGATGTGGCCAAGCGCTATGAGTACACTTCAGCCGAGGAACTGGTGAAGATCCTGCACCGCCAGAGTACGCCGTGGTACCGTATCGCCAAAGAGAACGACCTGTTGGAGCCTTTCGAGCAGCACAAGCTGACGATCTCGGACTTCACCATCGACCTGGTGGAGTTGTTGACCGGCGCTCCTGAG
>JAGQVR010000464.1 GCA_020437875.1 Flavobacteriales bacterium | reverse complement strand
ACCGCAATGCCAACGGCCCCATCTGGGGGTTCAAGGAGCTGCCCGATGGCAAGTTCATCTGCAGTTGCAGCTGCACCCAGTACGAGGGGCAGCCGGTGAGCCGGCTCTTCCGCGTGCATGCCGATGGGGCGCTGGATACCACCTTCCAGACCGGAGTGAACTGGGGCAACATCTTCGCCTACCACCCCCTGCCCGATGGGCGGGTGTATGCAGGTGGGCGCTACAAACGCGCTAACGCACCCAACGACACGCTCTTCCTGGCCCGCTTCCTGCCCGATGGCAGTCTGGACCCCACCTTCGCGCCACCCTCCATCACGATGGGCGGTCTGGCTGCGGACTACGGGCCCCTGATCACGTGGTTGCAACCATGGCCTGGCGGACATCTGATCGCATCGGGCGAATTCGGTTCGGTGAACCAGATGTCGCGTGAGAGCATCTTCTTGTTGGACTCCACGGGTGCGGTGACCGCTGCGTTCGACAACTTCCATGTCGGGATATACCAAGGCCAGTTCGGGGCGAATGCATCCATCAATTGGATCACATCCGTTTCCACGGACACGCTCTATATCTGCGGCGCGTACATCGGCCTGAACGACGGCACCACCAACGACCCCCAGCAGCGCTTCGTGAGCCGCCTGCTGGTGAGCGGGCTGGGCGTGGGGGTGGAGAACGTACCCACTCACACGAACCTTCAACTATGGCCCAACCCCGTCAGTGGCACTTGCATGGTGGAGTTGGAGGAACTGCCGCCAAGCGCCGTGCTCATCGTGCGTGATGCGCTGGGAAGAGAGCGGTTGCGGCAACCCGTGCGCAGCCACAGCACCACCTTGGACCTGCACACCCTGAGCGATGGCCTCTACTTCCTTGAGTTGCGCACAGGCAACGAGCGCCTTGCCGTGCAGCGGCTGGTGGTTCAGCACTGAACACCGCCGCACCAACCGCGCCCGCTCGCGAGGCCGCCTTGTTGCTGGGCCTGGGCGAACACGCTGAAGCACGCTGCTCACCGCGCGCAGCAGCATCGAGATGTGCCGGAACTGTTCGGAGGGAAGCCCGGTGTGGGCGTAACATCGACTGCGCTCGGTCTGACGCGCCATTGATGGTTCCCAGGCTCGGCTGTGCTTGGCCATGCCCCCCGCACCTACGTGGTGGAATATCTTGCGGGGGTCGAACTGCTCCACAGCGAGCGGTTCGTCGTTCAACGATGAGGCACCCCCTGCGCCGCCTTAGCCTGACCGCAGCAGCCGCCTTGTTCGTGGCTGCTATGGCATGGCCGCAATGGGTCTTTCAACTGGATACAACCTTCAGGACCGATATTCAGAACCGTTTCGTGAACGCGTTAGCTGAAATGCCGAATGGTGATCTGCTCTTATCCGGTACAATGAGGTTCCCCGGAGAAATGAGTGACCGATTGCTCGCGAAAGTCGATCCATATGGAACTCGGGATATTTCCTTTCCATTCACATTTGGTGGCGGTGAGATCACCCGGTGGGGAAACCAATATTACGTGGCCACTGGAACAGTACAACGGCTTTTGCCAACTGGCCTGATCGATCCCACTTTCATAGGCATGAACGACGGCCCATACTTTCTATCTGGCTCTCTCGGCGATTACCACATCTTCCCCGACGGCCGTGTGCTCCTGAGCGGCACGCACATTATGAGCGATAGCATCCGGGGTTTTGAAGGTACCTACGAGCTGATCTGGTTCACCAACACGGGCTACCTGGACACCACGCGTGTACACCGCAATGCCAACGGCCCCATCTGGGGGTTCAAGGAGCTGCCCGATGGCAAGTTCATCTGCAGTTGCAGCTGCACC
>JAGQVR010000463.1 GCA_020437875.1 Flavobacteriales bacterium | reverse complement strand
GTGCACGCTCTCGGCCTACGTTCACAACCGGGACAAGAGCGCGGTGGTCGTGCATCGCATCCGCCTGTACAAGCGCCGTCATGATCCGGTGCGCGATGCGTTGCTTCAGCCGGTCCATGACCTCGGCTTCCTCCCGCGTTGATGGTGCGTGCAATACCAGAAGCGCGAGAGGCCGCCCCGAAGGACGGCCTCTCAACGGTTGCGGTGTGATCAGAGCTTGAAGCTGAGTCCGATCCCCAGGGTCTGTTTGAACTGTGTGGCCGGCCCGGTGTATGCGATGCCTGCATCATCCACCTTCGGCAACTGGGTGTCGTGGTCGTAGATCAGCACGGTGTTCAAGGTGGCAGCGAACCACTCGTTCACCTTGAAGGTCCACAGCGTCTCCCAGGTCACGTCTATGTTCTGGGGGTTGCGCAGGTAGTTGCTGAAGAGGTCGCCGCGGGTGAGGAAGGTGATGTTCTTCGCCAGTTCGCGCTTGTACTGAAGGCGGAGGTAGCCACCCATCTCCAGTTCGGAGGTATTGCCGTTCAAAACGCCATAGACACGGTCGTCGGGTCCAAGGCCTTCGAACAGCTTCTTATCGTTCACGATCACCATACGGGCCGTGGCGGGCGAGAAGAAGACGGAGAAGTTGTCGTTGGGGCGGTAGTCCAGACCGACACCGAGCAGTGCATAGGCGGGCGCCATGAAGTTGGAGATCCGGACACCATCGGCGTTGAAGCCCTCGGTGAACTGGGAACGGAACTGGAACACACCCGCGAGGTAGAGGCTCTTCTTCAGTTCGTAACCGTACTTGCTGTTCAGTTCGATGCGGTCATCGGTCTTCTGCGGTGCCGTTCCGTTGTGGATGTGCTGTCCGCCGAAGGCGAGGATCAGGCTGTTGTCCCAGGCCTTGCGCCCCTTCTTCCAGTTGGCCGTTCCATTGAACATGGCGATCCCGCTGACCGAGCTGAAGCCACCCGCCGCCCAGTTCGTGAGGTTCACCTGGGTCATATTGATGTTGATGATGCCGCTGCGGGTCCAACCATCGGGGATGGTATCGGCCGGCACGCCCGTCTGCATGGCGGCGGAGGAGGCATCTCGGGCGCCCTTGTCCACATCGTTCTGCCCGGCAGCGGGAAGGGCGATGGAGAGGGAGAGTAGGAAGGGCAGGGTGTACTTCATGTCGATGGTCAGTTGTTCAGGTTGGTGATGTTCATGCTCGGACGTGGACCTTGGATGCCGGCCGCCTGTACGGCGACGATGCCTTTCTCCAGGATCCCGAAGTATACGGTCCAATAATCCTTCGGATCGCACCAGGGGCGCACGGCCAATTCGATGCCTTCCAGGTTCAGCTTGTTCACGGTGACGCTCGGGGCCGGCTCCGCTAGAACGAGCAGATCCTCCCGCATCACCTGCTCCAGCACCTGCCGCACCTTGTCCAGCGATTGCCCATAACCCACGCCCATCGTCAGGTCCACACGCATCTTCCCGTCGGCGCTGTAATTCACGATGTTGCCGTTGGCCATCGCGCCGTTCGGGATGATCGCTGTCTTGTTCTCCGGTGTCAGCAGTACGGTCGTGAAGATCTGGATCTCCTTCACCGTGCCGAGCACCCCTTGCGCCTCGATCAGATCGCCCACGCGATAGGGCTTGAACAGCAGGATGAGCGTTCCGCCAGCGAAGTTGGCGAGGGTACCCTGCAAGGCGAGGCCCACGGCCAGGCCCGCTGCACCCACGATGGCCACGATGCTCGTGGTCGCCACGCCCATCATCTGGATCACCGTGAGGAAGAGCAGGATGCGCAGGGAGATGGTGACCAGGCTGTGCAGGAAACGTTTCAAGGTGGGCTCCA
>JAGQVR010000462.1 GCA_020437875.1 Flavobacteriales bacterium | reverse complement strand
TACCGTCGGAGCGAAGGCTACATCCAGGGTCGCCTGCCGCACCAATTGCCCGGTGTACAGCGCACGGTCCCATCGCAACAGGTCGTGCACCGTGGAGTAGATGCCTCCTTCACCGTAGGTCGGGTTCATGAAGTGGACGTCGGTCGAGATGCGCTCCTGCCCGTTCCAAGCGTTCCGGAATCCGAACACACGATCAGGCATCGCAGGGTCGGGGCCGACGATATAACGGTACACACTGGTGTGCTTCATTCCGGCAGGTCCGAAGACCCGTTCACGCATGTATTCCGGGTAGGACACGCCCGATGCGCGTTCCACAATGGTGGCCAGCAGGTTGTAGCCGGTGTTGCTGTACTCCCAGCGCTCACCGGGCGCGAAGACCACTGGCAGTTCCTTGTCGACCAGGAAACGGATGACATCCTTATTGCCCTGGATGAAGCGGTCGGGGTCATCCTCCTTCAGCTCCGGCTTCCATTGTTCCATCATCGGCCAGAAGGAGTCGGGCACGCCGGAGGTGTGGTTGAGCAGGTGCCGGATGGTGATGCCTTCGTACGGCAGCTCGGGGATGAAGTGGCGCAGGTCCTGGTCGTATCGGAGCGCACCGGCTTCCTGCAGCTGCATGATGGCCATCGCCGTGAACTGCTTGGTCACCGACCCGAGCCGGAAGATGCGGTCGATGGTGAGGCTATCCACCGGGTCGGTGCTGCCGATGCCGAAGGCCCCCTCGTACACCACGCGACCGCTGTCGTACACCAAGGCAACGCCGTTGAACTGGCCGCGCGCATGGGCCTGGGTGAGGTAGTGTTCGAACGGCGATGGTACCGACCGCTCCTGAGCGCCACATCCGATCAACAGCGCGACAATGAGCAGGGCAATGGATATGTGGCGCGATGGGTTCATTGTCTCAATTCCCATTCCCAAACCATTCCCACGTTGTCATCCTGCGCTTCACGCACTTGCGCGAAACCGCATTTGGCGAGCACTCGCGTACTGGCGTTCTGCTCCGGTAGCGTTTGCGCGATGATGCGGACACTTGGGTCCGTGCACTGCGCGATGCGGATCAGTTCCTGTGCCATGCGGGTGGCGATGCCCTTGCCTTCGTGTGCAGGGCGTGTGGCGTAAGCGATTTCCACCATCCCTTCCCTCGGCGCGCCCTTGAATGCACACGTTCCAACGATGCCATCATCGTTTGAAACCAGATAGGCGATCCAAGGAGGCTTGAATCCGACCACCCTGTAAAAGGCTTGGTTGCCACTGACCCAGGTCATCACTTCGTCGGAGATCGATGACCGTTCTAGGTCGGGTCGACCATCCTGTGGTATAGGGATAAGATCCATGATGCGTATCAACAGGTGTTGGTGAGACCAAGGTTAACACCCATCCCTGCTTCACAACTCCCCGAACTTCACCAGCTCGAACTCCGGCGTGCATTCGAAGAGGTGCTTGAGCACGCCCATGTGCCCGGCGCCGAAGATCACCACGAGTCGGTCAGTAGGCTTCAGGTGCAGCTCCTGGATGTTGCGGAGGATGCGCAGGTTGCGCGCGTACCAGTGCATCGCCAGGCCATCGGCGCCGCGGTATTTGCCCAGCTTGAAATCGCCGTTGAGGTAGGCGCCATAATCGCGGTCCAGGGTCTTGTCGGCGTTGTGGTAGAGGAAGGATTCGAGCAATGTGTGGTCCACGTGATACGCGTCGAATGAGCGGTACAGTGCGCTGTAGCGCTGGCTGATCGCATCGTCGCTGGTGAAGTCCCAATCGGCGTAGATGCTATCGAGGATCGGGTGCAAGTGGAGGGAGTCGCGATGGTCCCAGAGGTTCTCGAGCAAGGTGGGCGCGTCCACTCCATAGAGGGTATCCAGGCC
>JAGQVR010000461.1 GCA_020437875.1 Flavobacteriales bacterium | reverse complement strand
GGACTGGGGGGCCTTGGGCGCGCGGTTCCTGTTCGCTGGAGACCCCTTTCAGTTGCCACCGGTAGGGCTCACCCCCAGCTTGGGGGACCGGATCGAAGCGGACAAAGCAGGCAAGCCGATCCGTGGTTATTCCACCGAGAACATCTACACGCTGGCCGGCATCGACCGATTCGATCTCGAAGAGGCGCCCAACCTGGAAGGGTCCTGGATCCATCGGTTGACCACCAACTACCGCTCCGGCAGGAGCGTTGTGGAGCTCTTCAGCCGCAGCCGCTACCAGAGCGGGGTTACCAGCGCCAAGGGGAACGATGAGCATGACATCACGCTTGGCGGGGAGCAGCTGTCCGCTGTGAACCTGTTCACGTTCCCCGCCTACCTGCCCACGGATGAGGAGAAGCGGAGCGAACACCTGCCCGCCTCGGCGATCATCGAGTCCGGTGTGTCCTCGGTGCATGTGCTGAGCGCGGTGATGGCCGTGCGGCTGGCCCTGATGCTGGCCACGCAGAACGCGGGAAAGCGGGTCATCATCGTCTGCCCCTACAACAAGCAGGTGCGGCTGTGCGAGTCGCTGTTGGAGCCGTTCAACGAGCGCCATCCGAAGCAGGGGGAGCCGGGGGAGGTCCGGATGGTGGAGGTCGCCTCCGTACATCGGTACCAGGGCGGCGAGGCCGAAGTGGTGATCTTCCTGCTGAACCCTTCAGCGAGCAAGGGGAACAACGAGGGTCAGATGGTGATCGGCAAGGTGGCGCTGTTCAACGACCCCCACCTGATCAACGTCGGGATCAGCCGGGCCAAGGACGTGGTGATCTTGTTGGCGCCGGAGGACAACATGGCACGGGCCGACTACCTCGGCTACCACTTGATGGACGACGTGATGACCCGGGAGGTGACCGACGGGCTTGATGTCGCTTGGACGACCTGTGTGGAGCTGGAGCCCAAGCTCTTTGGACGCGCTGGCCTCACCGACCGCATCGCGGTGCTGCCCCTGCGGCACATGGACGTGCTGCGCACCCAGGAAAGCCAGCAGGCCGGCAACGACCTGGTGGTGATGCACAACAAGAGCAACCTGAACCTGATCGTGCTGCGCGACCTCCTGATGGAGGGGATCGAACAGCACGAAGGCAAAGAAGCCGGGACCGAGGCATGAGCAACTTCCGCTTCCTTGCAGAAGAGTGGCCGGACATCGCCCGGGAGGCGCGGGACGCGGAGCGCTTCGTGCAGGTGTCGCCCACGGCCTCGGCGGTGTTCGCCCGGAAGGCCCTGGAACGGGCGGTCCGCTGGATGTTCGAGAACGACGGGGCCTTCGAGTACCCCTATGACCGGCAGCTGAGCGCGCTGATGAACGCGGACAGCTTCCGGCGCGAGGTGCCCCCGGCGCTGCACCGCGAGCTGCACCTGATCCGGAAGGTGGGCAACTCCGCCGCGCATGACAAGCGGATCGTGGTCACCCAGAGCGTGGCCAGCATTCAATACCTGTTCCGCTTCCTGAAATGGTTCGGCCGGCTGTACAGCGTAGGCGACTTGGAGGTGCCCCCGTTCGATGAGGCCCACATCCAGCCGAAGGCCAAGCCCAAGGACGTGCCCACGCTGGCCCAGCTCCAGGACCTGCAGCAACGGTATGACGCGGAACGCACCCGGGCGGAGGAGGAGCGGAAGGAGCGCCTGAAGGCCGAGGAGGAACGCCAGAAGCTGCAAGCCGAGCTGGACCAGGTGAAGGCCAGGAAGGAGAAGCACGCCCAGCTTCCCCTGCCCGAGGCTCCGTACACGGAACAGGAGACCCGCAGGCAGTTCATCGACGAGATGCTGCGGGAGGCCGGCTGGGACCCGGAGGGGGCCAACGTGGCCGAGTACCCGGTGCAGGGCA
>JAGQVR010000460.1 GCA_020437875.1 Flavobacteriales bacterium | reverse complement strand
CGGGTATCAGCGCATCTACCGCCACAGGGATATCCATGACCATGGATGCGCTTGGGAACCCCTATGTCGCGTATCGCGATGCTTCCGTTGGCTTTCGTGCCACTGTACAGCATTGGGATGGCGGTAGTTGGAGCACCGTGGGTACGGCCGGGCTCAGTACCGGTGGAATTGTCGGGAGCGTCATTATCGAACTGACCAGCGCTGGTGACCCGATCATCACCTACCAGGATATGACCACCAACGGCGAGACCAGGAAGTGGGATGGGGTTGCATGGAACGTGGTAGGGACCATGATCGCCGGCCTTGATGCATCCTTCTGGATGGATCTTGATGCGAGCGACAATCCCGTTGTCTGCTATCGCGATGCGACCGTATCCGGAAGAGGGTCCGTTCAGCGCTTTGACGGCACCGACTGGAACCTGGTGGGGTTGGCAGGTGCATTGAGCGTAGGAAGCTCCGACTACATCGAAATGGTCATCGATGACCTGGACAACCCCGTCGTCAACTTCATGGATGTTGGGCTTTCCGATGCGTTCGTAGCAACCCGCTGGAACGGAACTTCCTGGGTGCCAATAACGACATCAGGGCTCAGCTTCGGTGCTGCACCATCCACGCGAATGACCAAGGATGACCTCGGGGCCATATTCATGTCCTACAGCGATGACGGTATGCACGGAAAGCCGGTGGTCCTGGAGGTTCTCGGCACGAGTACCGCGATATACGGTCAAGCCGGTTTCAGCGAAGGCTACGCGGGATACCCGAGCATGGCCCTGGACCCGGACGGCGATCCCGTGGTGGTATACCGTGATGAGACCGAAGGGGGAAGGGCCAGTGTGAAACGCTGGAATGGCACTTCGTGGGACCTGGTCGGGGCTCCTGGGTTCAGCGACGGTGCGATCGACCATCCCGATATTGCCGTGGATGCCACCGGCACGATCTACGTCGCCTATAGCGATATCACCCACAGCTTTGCGATCACCGTGGAGACATTCGACGGGAGCAGCTGGGCTCCGCTCGGTGCGCCGAACTTCAGTGATGGCATCACGAACTTCATCAGCATGGACCTGGATGCGGCTGGGCGACCCGTGGTCTCTTATCGTGACTATGCGCATGGCAATGGCGTGACCGTGGAACGCTGGGACGGGTCGAACTGGCTGGAGGTAGGTGGCAAAGGCTTCAGCGGTGGTCTGGCGGACTACACCAGCCTGGCCATGGATGCAAGCGACAGCCCCGTTGTGGCCTTCGTGGATGGCACCGCTGGGAACAGGGCCAGCGTGATGCGCTGGGATGGCTCCTCCTGGAACTATGTCGGTCCGGCGGGGGTGAGCGCCAATGCAGCCAAGCACACGTCCCTCCGGATCGACGTTGCGGGTAACATCTATCTGGCGTTCCAAGAACTGACCGGAACGAATGAGGCGACAGTACTCATGTGGGATGGCGCATCGTGGAACACCGTCGGCTTGGCCGGGTTCACGGGCACCGGTGGAGCCGAGTTCACAAGCCTTGCTTTGGATGCGACTGATAACCCTGTGCTCGCCTACAGCACCTTGACCACGGATTGCAGCAGCATCGGCATCATGCGATGGAGCGGTACCAGTTGGGTCCATGTGGGCTCCTCTCCGATAGCCGGGGAAGTGAACGCCGAGGAACCCACGAGCTGGTTGGAAGTGGACGATCACGGCCGCATGGTGATCGTCTACGGCAGCGGGTACATGTATGCGAAGCGCTTCGGAAGTGCGGTCACCTGTATGGACTACATCCTCGAGCTACAAAGCGATATCGGCGCCGCAGGTGATGTGACCTACGAGGTGCTGGACGAGACTGGCACATCGGTCGTGCTCAGTGGAACCAATCCCGTACCCACGAACAG
>JAGQVR010000459.1 GCA_020437875.1 Flavobacteriales bacterium | reverse complement strand
GAGTTCATGGAGCGGCACTCGGTCGCCCGGCTCGTCGGAGCGCCTCCGGGCTACGTCGGATACGAAGAAGGCGGCCAACTGACAGAGGCGGTGCGCCGGAAGAGCTACTCGGTGATCCTGCTCGACGAGATCGAAAAGGCACACCCCGACGTGTGGAACATCCTGCTCCAGGTGCTCGATGATGGCCGCCTCACCGACAACAAGGGGCGCGTGGTGAACTTCAAGAACACCATCATCATCATGACGAGCAACATCGGCTCGCACATCATCCAGGAGAACTTCGAGAAGGCCACCGACAAGGACCTCGATGCCGTGAGCGAGAAGACCGAGGGTGAGGTGATGGAGCTGCTGCGGAAGACGGTGCGCCCGGAATTCCTGAACCGTGTGGACGAGATCATCATGTTCCGCCCGCTCAGCAGGAAGGATGTGCGCAGGATCGTGGAGCTGCAGCTGCACCTGCTGATGAACCGCCTGGCCGATCGGGATTACATCCTCATGCCCAGCGAAGAGCTCATCGAACACATCAGCAACACGGGCTTCGACCCGCAGTTCGGTGCTCGGCCCATCAAGCGCATGATCCAGAAGGAACTGCTCAACGAGCTGAGCCGCCAGATCATCGCCGGCACCATCGAGACCGACACGCCCATGGTGGTGGACACCTTCGATGGGAAGATCGTGTTCCGCAAGCCGATCGATGAGAAGGAGAACGGAAAGACGAAGAAGGAGAAGGCGTCGGCATGACGTGTTGAACGGACAGCAAGCGAAGGCCGCATCCTGATGGGTGCGGCCTCTTCGTTTCCTCGATCGTTGATCCGATCGTGCATAACCCGTCCGTCACTTCAAGAGCTTCCACCCCTCTGAGCGACTAGTTTGCCCTCCGTAAGAACCGACCTTCCGGATGAGCTTCACCGCCCAATTGAACCAGCTGCAGACCGCCTTGCGCCATACGCGCGCGCGCATGCTGGCCCCTTTCGACACCCAGCAGGCGACGATACCGCGCGACCCCGAGATCTTCGTGGAGGACGTGCTGCACTACGTGATGGATGAAGTGGCCAAGGACCTGAAGGCGCACGGCCATGTGCTGGAGGAGGACACCACCTTCAAGGATACCGTAAGCCACTATCCCCTGTACCTGCTGCGCCTCGCGGGTGGCGATGTGCTCAACCTCCACTTCACCGGCGAATACCCGGATACGCTCTTCCTCACGATCTCCAAGGGATTCCGTCGGCCTGAGCAGTTCAGCGATGCCCGCATGGCACATGTGACACTTGGGGTGAGCATGGATCCCACCCGGCTCCTGATGGCCATCCTCGATGGATTGAACCGTTTCGGACACTGAGGGCATCGGGCATGAAGACGCTCTACCTCTGCCGCCATGCGAAGAGCAGCTGGGCGGATCCAGGGATGGACGACTTCGATCGACCGCTCAACGAACGCGGCCAGCGCAATGCACCTTTCATGGCCGGCCTCTTCAAGGAGCGCGGCGAACCGGTCGACCTGATCGTGAGCAGTCCGGCGAACAGGGCACTCACGACCGCCAAGGCTTTCGCCTCTGCCCTGCACCTACCTGCTGATCGGTTCAAGCAGGATGGGAACATCTACCTCGCCGAGCGGCATACCCTCTCGCACATCGTGAACGAACTGCCCGCTTCAGCCGATCGGGTCCTGCTCTTCGGCCATAACCCCGGCTTCACCGAACTGCTCGACCATCTGAGCGATGCCGGCGTGGATAACCTGCCCACCTGCGGCATGGTCCGCATCGACCTGCCCGTGGATGAATGGGAACAAGTGACGAAGGGGTGCGGCACCCTCGTCTGGTTCGACTATCCGAAGCGCCACGCCGGTCAGGATTGATCAACGGACCGCCTGCCGGTAG
>JAGQVR010000045.1 GCA_020437875.1 Flavobacteriales bacterium | reverse complement strand
GGGACCGAATGCATCGGTATCGGCGCATCGGCCGAGCAGATCACCGGTGGCACCAGGGTTGTGATCTCCGGACCTTCGATCACGCGCACGTTCGCCTCGGCGGCCAAGGGGCAGGCACCTTCCGGGAAGACGGCATGCACCACGGGCAGATCGGTCGTCACGAGCAGGTTCGCGCGGTAGAGCAGGCCATCGAATACCTGCTGTCCGTACCACTGGCCTCCGGTCGGGCTGGCCTCCGGTAGGGCCACAGGCGCACCCGCCAGACAGAGGGTATCCAGCACGGGAAGTTCCAGTTCCACGGTCGTCTCTGCGAGTGTGTTGCGGAACCAGACCAGTTCGTTGTTCACCTGCAGTACGAGGTCGTCCTTGTCGTCCCCATCGAAGTCGGCGAGCAGGAGCCGGTTGCCACGCGGCACATCGGTCACATCCTGTCCATCGGGGAAGTCACCGAGCAAAGGCACGTAATTGTTCCAGCGGACCGGAAGGCCGGGGTTGTTCGGCACGTACACCAGGGCCGCACCAATGCCACAAGCAGAACGACCGAAGGCACCATCGCCGCTCGTGGTCCACGGTTCGATCACGTTCTCCTCGAAGCCGAGCACACCGCCCTCGTCGAGCGCGTTCCGCAGCCAATGCACCGAACTGCCGCGTGCCTCACCCAGATCCAGGTCACCATCGCCATCGATGTCCATCAACTGTGGGTTGCGGTAGGAATAGCCCAGGTCGCCGGTAAGGATCGGCAGGTCCTCCACGGTCCATTCGCTGCCATCGCCAGCCGTGTTGCGTGCGATCTTCAAGCTGTCGCTCGCGGCCGTCAGGATCAGGTCGAGGCCGCCGATGAGGTCCACATCGCCGATGCGCAGGCAGCGTGAGGCCATGCCTGAGTGCATACCTGTGTGCACCGCTATGCTTCCGAAACCGGTCTCCGATCCGGGGATGATGCCGAGGCCCGCACCCTCCGGGAAGTTCAAGGTCAGGATCAGGTCGGAGAAGCCATCGCCGGTAACGTCCGCCACGGCGACCGTCTCCGGTTCGGACGGCAGTGGGATCGGTGCGTCGGCCACGAAGGTCCCGTCACCCAGATTCCGCAGGATGTTCAGTTCATCGCTATCACCTCCCACATAGAGGATGTCGGCATCCCCATCGCCTTCCACATCGGCCACCTCGAACAGGGTGCAATTCCCATCGATGTCGAGCAACTGGATGTAGGGGCCGAAGGTGCCCAGTCCATCCATGTTCGGCAGCCACTTCACATGGTCTCCGCCGAAGACCCCAATGAGGTCCTTGTCGCCATCCATGTCCACGTCCGCAGCACGCAGTTCGGCATTGAAGGCATTGGACATCACCACCTGCCCGGCCCCGAACTGGGCAAGTGCCGCACCAACAGGGAACAACAGGGTGCAGCTCAGGAGGTACTTGAAGGTGGACATACGACCGGGTGGTTGCCGTAATGACGGCGCGCCGCGAAGGTACGGTGCTTCGGGAAGCCGTGCCCGGTATCAGGCAGGCTCACAAAGGGTTGACCAGCGGACCCGCTCAGGCGCAGAGCACGGGGATCCGTGGGCCATTCGTGAGCATCCGCTCCTTCTCCGCGTCGGCGATGTAGCGGTACTCGTCCGAGGCATGGGCCATGATGGCCAGGGCACCGGCGCCCACCTTCTCGGCATAGTCGATGGTGGCCTGGGCGAAGCCGATGCTGAAGGAAGTGCTGGGCTCGTTCACCTCCTGGTGCTTCACACCCGCATTTTCCAGGTGGCGCATCATCTTCAGCTTGTTATCCAGCAGCTCCTGCGAGGGCGATTCACCCGGCCGCACCAGCTGGAAGATGTGCACGTCCGCCTCGAAGGCACGGGCAAGCCCGACCACGGCATCGAGCAACTTGTCGATGTCCGGATGTGCGGCCACGGGCATCACGATCCGCTTCAGCAGGTTCTCGGACCGCACGCCTTCCTGCACCACGATGGCGGGTGTGGCGGCATGGCGCACCAGCTTCAAGATGTCGGCACCGAACAGGTTCTGACGCAGCCCCTTGGCGCCGTGGGTACAGAGCACGAGCAGCGAATGCCCTTGCCCCGTCTCCTCCGCGATGGTCTTCATGAAGTCACCCTCGGACAACTTGGGCGTGATGCGGCCGCTGGAGCCGGCCTTCTCCACTTGGGCGTCCATCATCGCCTGCACCTGTTCACGGCCTTCTGCATTGCGCTCGTCCTTGGTCAGCACGTGCAGCAGGGTGGTGCGGGTGGAGAGGCGGTCGGCGATGGTCATGGCCACGCGCACGGCATCATCCGAGGCGGGTGTGAGGTCGGTGGCGCAGAGGATGTCCTTGTCGAGCATGGGCAGGTGGCTGGTGCGAATGTACCCGGTGCGGCCGAGACCGGGGCCGGAACGAGCGGTGGAGCTACGACAGCTTGCGCTGGGATCTGGAAAGCCAAGGATCTGGTGAACAGGTCGGGGGATGCTGAACGACGTCCCACTTGCGCAACAGAGTGTGGCGCTCGCACCACGATGCCGTTATGGCCATCGGTCGGTATCGCTGGAATGACGGGCCCCTCTTCTTCCGGCGCGGTTGATGTGTTCCTCGGATCGAACCTCTAACACAACGAACATGAGCGCTACGACCGACAAGCTGAAAGGCAACTGGAACCAGATCAAAGGGAAGCTGAAGCAGGAATACGCCGACCTCACGGACAACGATCTGTTGTACGAGGAAGGCAAGGAGGACGAACTGTACGGCCGCCTGCAGAAGAAGCTCGGGCAGACCAAGGAGGAAGTGCATTCGATGCTGGAACGACTGGGCAAACCCACACACGGGTAAGCGCCAGCCTGGGCGTGCCACGCGGATCGGGGAAGGTCCGGGAATGGTCCCGGGCCTTCTTCCGTTATGGGGCTCAACGACTCCTTGCCGATCCTTGGCAGGGATCTGGCATGCTTGGAAGCATGGCAAAGCAACAGACCGATCGACCACAGGCTGGGACGCCGGAGCCCAACGTGGAGAACGCATCGCCCGATCCGGTGGAGGGCCGCACGGACAACGAGCTGTGGAAGCGCCACCGACCCTTACAAGAGGCGCCTGCACGCGCTGGTGCCGATGAGGACGTGGAAGGTGCGGTGGACCCGCGCACCATGGAGACCTACGAACGCGAAGAGGGACATCCTCCTGCACCGGGCATATTGGACACCACTCCGGATGAGGATCGACCATCCGACGATCAGATACCTTGACACGACTTCTCAAAACCCTGGAACATGATACGCCCGCTCCTCACCCTGTTGTCCATCATCGGTGGACCCTCGCTTTTCGCCCAGGGCGACACCCTGGTGCTGCCACCGCCCATCCACCTGGACACCTTGCCGAGCAATGACGGTGGGCTAACTCGCTTGGAGTCGCCGCCCATGTTCCCCGGTGGTGATGCCGGCCTGGTGGCCTACCTCACCAAGGAACTCCGTTACCCCGACGCCATGCGTCAGGCGGGAAAGGAAGGCGTGGTGCAGGTGGCCTTCACCATCACTGACGCGGGCGATGTGACCAAGGTGCACTTGGCGGAAGGCATCGCTGGTGCCGACGCGTTGAATGAGGAAGCGCTGCGCGTGGTGAAGGCCATGCCGCGCTGGACACCCGCGACCGTGAAAGGCGTGACGGTGCCGATGGAATACAAGCTGCCCGTGCGCTTCGAGGTGGGGAAGTAGGCATTTGGTAGTCGATCAAACAGAACCTGACCCGTCAAGCGCGATCTTGCCAGGCCTTAGTGCGAGATGGTATAACCTTGTGCCATGGACATCGCGGCCCGGGTGCGGGCGCACAAGCGGCTGGCGCGGCTGATGCAACAAGCCTACTCCGCGGAGAAGGCGGCAGCCTTCGCCTACCAGGGCCATGCGGCCTCGGTCAGGAAGGAGGAGGAGAAGGCCGCCATCCATCGCATCGAACTGGACGAATGGGAGCACCGCCGCGAAGTGCGGGTTTTGATGGACCTGTACGGGGTGCCTGTCTCACGCTACTACGAAGTGCGGTTCCACATCATCGGACGCACCATCTCGGCGGCCTGCCATGTGCTGGGCTGGTTCATGCCTTACTACTTCGCGGGGCGGCTCGAGAGCGGCAACGTGTGCGAGTACTTCCGGATGATCCATTACTTCCATGAGCTGGGTGTGACCGCGCACGACCGGATGCTCTATGACATGGGCATCCGCGAGAAGGAGCACGAGGTCTACTTCTACGAGCGCATCAAGAACAAGAAGGCACTGGCCTTGTTCGAGCGGATCTTCAACTGGGGCGCCAGCAAGAGCTTCAACGATGTGGACCTGGAAGCCCTGAAGCCGGTGGAGGAATCGGAGGGGTATTGCCGGACGGGGAGGGGGTGAGGCATCAGGGACCGGCGTGTTCGGTTATCGATTTTTCGGCCAGGTGAAGCTCATGTCGACCCGTTCCGCTGCTTTGAGATGAACGACTCGCTTCAGCCTCCGGTCGCAGCCAGGGTGATGAGCCAGGCCACCAGGGTCACCAGGAGAAGCCCACGTAGCAGCAAGCGTGACTCATCCGACCAGCGAGGATAGAAGAGCAATAGGGCGAATAGGACCACGGCGAAAGGGAATGGTCGGTAATTCTCGTTCACGCCTTCCGTCTCGTACCATGGTCTTACAGAGGTTCCCGGACCACGATAGCGGATCACCTTGCCGAGAGCGGCGCTGAGGTCCACCTCCATGGTATCACCGACAGTGAAGTTGTTGCTTGTTCGCTGGGTCCAGATGTTCTTGCCGTTACTCAAGTCGATGGAGGACCAATACCTCATTCGTCCTTTGCCACCCCTGCTTCCTTCGTGCGAACTGAACTCGGATACCTGCTCGATGGTGCTTTGAGTGCGGGTGCTGGGTAGATAGGTGTCCAGTATGGATACGATACCAGCAAGTATCACCAAACCATACAACCACATGAGCGG
This sequence comes from Flavobacteriales bacterium, assembly GCA_020437875.1. GTDB lineage: Bacteria > Bacteroidota > Bacteroidia > Flavobacteriales_F > PHOS-HE28 > PHOS-HE28. The sequence goes on along the minus strand of JAGQVR010000045.1, from coordinate 9,361 downwards.
CTTCGGTTCAAACTTCATTCGAGGTGGAGTGGACAGAATGTTGACCCAAGATCGCGCCGTTCACACCCGCTCCAGCGCCTGCCTGAGGTCCCAGATGATGTCCTCGTGGTGCTCCACACCAACGGAGAGGCGCACCATCTTTCCCGTGATGGACATCGCCTCACGGTGTTGCGGGTCCACGCCGGCATGGGTCATGGTGGCGGGGTGCTCGGCCAAGGACTCGGTGCCACCCAAACTCACCGCCAATTTCACCAGCTTCAGGGCGTTCATGAACCGGAAGGCCGCGGGCTCACCGCCCTTCACATCGAAGGAGACCATGGCACCCGGCGATGCACATTGGCGGCGGAAGGTCTCGTGTTCCGCCGTGCCTTCCGGGATCCGGCTCAGGTGGTAGACCTTCTCGACCTTCGGATGATCAGCGAGGAAGGCGACCACGTGCGCGGCGTTGGCCGCCTGCTTCTCCATGCGGACCTTGAGCGTTTCCAAGCTGCGCATGAGCATCCAGCCGGTATGCGGCGAGGCCATGTTGCCCAGGAAGGTGCGCAGGGCCTTCACCCGGCCGATGACCGCTTTGCTGCCGCAGACCGCACCCGCGATCAGGTCGCTATGACCGCCGATGTACTTGGTGGCGGAATAGATGGAGAAGTCCGCGCCATGGTCCAGCGGGTGCTGCCAGAGCGGCCCGAGGTAGGTGTTGTCCACGGCCACATGCACGGGCTGGTCAGCGGTGGCGAAGGCATCGGCCACGGTCCGGCACGCGGCGATGTCGATCAAGGCATTGGTGGGGTTCGCCGGTGTCTCCACGTAGATCATGCGCAGCTTGTGGCCCAGGCCGCTGGCCTTGATGCGCTCCCTCAGGGCATCGCGCTCCTCACCGGCGGTGAAGCCCATGGTGTGCACGCCGATCTTGTTCAAGAAGTGCTGGATGAAATGGTCCGTGCCGCCATAGACCGGCGTGCTGTGTACGAGGAGGTCGCCGGGCGCGAGGAACTCGAGCAGGACGGTCGTGATCGCGCTCATGCCGCTCTCGAACACGGCGCAATCCTCGGCCTTGTCCCACAGCGTGAGGCGGTTCTCCAGGATCTCCAGGTCGGGGTTGTTGATCCGGCTGTAGATCAGGCCGAGCTCTTCCTGCTGCCCGCGTTCACGCAGGCCGTAAGCCACCTCGAAGAAGGCCTTGCCCTCCTCGGCGCTCTTGAACACGAAGGTGCTGGTGAGGAAGATGGGCGATTTGATGGCGCCCTCGGACAGCGACGGCTTGTAGCCGTGCGACATCATGAGGCTCTCGGGGCGGAAGGGATGGTCCTGGTCCATGGCTGGGTGGGGCGGTGGGGTCGCCGCCTACTGCAAAGGTCTCGATCTACCGGAAGTGGCCAATGATGGGGCTCAGGGGGAAGGGGCTGCTCGGGTGCCAGGGACGATGTGGCCAGGTCGTCGACGAATGGAATGTGGACCGGCGGGGGCAAGCATGACCGCATCATTCCCGGTCCCGGACCTTGAAGAGCTTTCTGCGCTTAGCTTGGCTAACCAGAACGATCCCATGAGGTCCGCCATCATCCTGTGCGCGATGTCATTTTACGGGCTTGCGGCCTACGCCCAAGCTCCCGGCGACCTCGATCCCAGCTTCTCGGGCGATGGGATCGCCATTACGGACTTCGGCGCCAATGCCAACGAGCGTGGGAACGGCATGGCGCTCCAGGCCGATGGACGCATCGTGGTGGTGGGTAGCACCAATACCGCGGAGGAGAGTTCCTTCGCCCTGGCGCGCTACATGCCCGACGGTTCCCTGGACCCCGGCTTTGGCACCAACGGCATCGTTACCACGCAGGCGGGTGCACCGGGCAGCGCGCTGAACGCTGTGGCCATACAGGCCGATGGGCGCATCGTCGTGGCAGGCACCTATTTCGTGGATGATGTGGAATCGTTGTGGGCCATCGCGCGCTACACGAGCAACGGACAGCTCGATGCCTCCTTCGCGGATGAAGGCCTGTTGCTGGTGGATGTTGGTTCGGGATATTCGGACTACGCAACGGCCATAGCCGTGCAGGCCGATGGTCGCATCGTGACGACCGGATGGGCCAGGAGCGGGACGGACTTCGACATCGGCATCGTGCGCTGCACGGCAAGCGGCGTGCTGGATGCGAGCTTCAGTGGCGATGGCAAGCTTACCCTCGGCTACGGAACGAACAACGATGGGGGCGAGGCGGTCGCGCTGCAACCCGATGGTAGGATCCTGGTGGCCGGTCATACCAATAGCGGACAGAATGTGGAAGTGGTCGTGGCGCGCCTCACGGCCGCGGGCCTCCCGGACACCGGTTTCGGGTCCAACGGAAGCGCCCTCTGTTCCTTTGGCGATAGTGCTGATCTGCCCTCGTCGATCGCCCTTCAGCCGGACGGTAGGATCATCGTAGCGGGTACCGCAACCTCCATTCTCAACTGGCCCTTGGCGGAGATGGCCTTGCTGCGTTTGACCGCGACCGGCGGGCTCGATCCCACGTTCAACGGCGATGGGCGTTATGTGCTGCCGCAGTTGGGCATCAGCGGGGTCAGTGCGCTGGCCTTGATGCCCGATGGCCGCATCGTCCTCGGGGGCACCGCGAATTCATCCTTCCAGGTGGCCATGGTGCAGGCCGACGGCGGGCTGGATCCCGGCTTTGGCACGGATGGCATGGTGACCAACGACCTGGGTGATGATGCATACGGCATGGGTGTGGCGGTGCAGCCGGACGGCAAGGTCCTGCTGGCGGGTCACACCCGCATGGCAACGACCTTGGAGGACCTGGTCGTCATGCGCTACCACACCGATCTCAGCATCGGCATCGCGGATGTGCAGGGGGCGAATACGGAATTGGTCATCCACCCGAACCCGGTCGGGGCAGTGGCCACGCTCACGTTCACACTGGTGCAGGATGAGCGTTTGTCCCTTGTCCTATTGGACGGCACCGGTCGTCTGGTCTGCGAACTCGCACCGGAACAGCTGCTCAAGGCCGGCACGCAACGGGTGGGACTGGCACTTCCCGCCAGCTTGGAACCGGGGATCTACGTCATCACCGGCCTCTCTACTCGAGGGGCGGTCTTTCAGGTGCGGATGATCAAGGAGTGAGGTCCGGGTCTCACAAGGCCACCGGCAGGATGATGCTCCCGAGCTAGTCCATGACCGTTCAGGTCATCGGTAAGTGCAACACGGCCACTGTGGATGATCCGGGTTGAAGCCCGGATCTCCCTTGGGAAAATGATCTTCCCGCGCGGGTAAGTGACATTCCCGTTGGGGAAAGCGGCATTCCCGTCGGGGAAAGCGACATTCCCGTGCGGGTAAGCGACATTCCCGTTGGGGAAAATGACTTTCCCGTGCGGGTAAGCGGCATTCCCGTCGGGGAAAATGATCTTCCCCGAGGGTCTGGGGGCCTCTTCCACGTGGAATGAACGAGCGGTGCGCACGGAACAAAGCCACGCCTGCGGCGCAGCTTGGGGGAAATTGAACCACGGATGGACACGGATGCACACGGATAGGACCATCCAGCCCGTGCATTCATCGGTGTCCATCCGTGTGCATCCGTGGTTCCTCCCTGCATTTCAAAAGGCAACGGAGGTTCACCTTGCTGCCCCTTGAACACGGCCATAAGGTGGGTATCCGATCCGGTCGTGGCCCGAGGAAAAGCCGCCTTTCGGGTGCCAGAAATGTTAAAGTCCGAAGATTCTTCGATGCCATGAAAGCCATGTCATTCCTGGGTTACAGAACGAATACGCGGTTTTCAACATCAAATAGGCCGAAACCGCGCATGGGCTCCGGCCGATTCGCTCCCCGGCCAGCGACCAACACCCGGGTGACCGGATGACCGCCGAGGCCAGCGTCGACCAAAGGACCCGGAAACAGCGGATAACCAAAACGAGCGAACCATGAAACTCATCAAAGCAGGACTCAAAGACCTCAAGCCCGCCCAAGTGGTGAGCAAGAGCGAATATGTGGAAGCGAAGATGACCGGTAATGCGAACTTCACAACGCCCTCGCCCACCTTGGCGGACATAGCGGCGGCACGCGTAGCGCTGGTGAACGCCCTGAAGGACGCCGTAGGTGGCGCCCACGAGGCGGTAGCCCGCAAGAACGCGGCGGTGAAGAACGTGCGCAACCTCCTTACCCAACTGTCCCGTTATGTGAACAGCGTGGCTGACAACGACGTGGACAAGGCGGTGAGCAGCGGATTCGAACTGGCGAAGACACCGGATCCGGTGGACAAGCTGGAGGCCCCGCAGGAACTGGAGGCGCGCATGAGCGATTACGCAGGCCGCATCGATCTGCGGTGGGATGGAGTGCGCGGCGCGCGCATGTACCAGGTGTACATGTGCAGCGGCGACCCGGCCACCGGCCCGTGGAACGTAGTGGGGCAGTGCAGCGCCACGAAGTTCCAGGTGAAGGATGTGGAACCCAACCGGTTCTTCAGCTTCCGCGTGAGCGCATTGGGCAGGATCGGCGAAGGACCGGGCAGCGATATCGCCCAGGCCAAAGCCGCCTGACCCAAGCCTCTCCTCCTCTCCTTCTTCCAAGCGCCCGCCCCGATCAGCAATGGTCGGGGCGGTTCGCGTTGGGGGGTGATCGCCATTGGTCCCGGACCGGGTCGTAGAACCGAAAGGATCAAATCGCCAGAACGCCAGCCGCAAGGTTCTCTTCACTATACTCGGGTCATCATAGTCCCTTCACTTGAGCACCTCCGTCCATACATTTCCAACCACGACCTCTTCGATACCCGAAGCCATCGACCCGCGGCAGCTGTTTCTGCGAGTGATCACATCGCGCCGCGTACAAGAGCCACCTGCCGCGCTGCGGCGGTATGCATTGCGTTATGTGGCCTGGTTCGCCTTCATCGTGTTGGCCCCGGCCAGCGGGTTTTCCCAGAAGTCGAACACCTTGGATGCCGGCAGTATCCCGAAGGAATTCACCGGCTACCAGGGAACGCTCCTTGTTGAATTGCAGAACAGCAGGAAGTGGGACGGGCGTGCCCAGAAGGCCTTCACGAAGGAGTATCTGGGGCCGGTCAGATTCGTTCAGGCGCACGAAGTGGGATCCTACGAGGTCACGGAGAACTATCGCTTCCTCCTGTCACGCGATCGGTACGTCAAGGCGATCGGAGGGTTTGAGGCGACCACGTACTATGAGCGGCTCAGGCTGGTGGACCGAACGACCGGGACAAGCACCAGTAGCCCGAGCACCGACTTCGAAGGCCAGCTCCTGAAGGCGTACGCGAAGGAACTGGAGCGGATGCGCAAGCGGTGAACTGCAGAGGTTCGAACCTCAATCCCGCACACAGCGAACGGCAAGACCGTTCCGCTTGTCTGAGAGATCCGTGTAGTTGTCCCGATAAACCGTGTTATTGTACCGGGCAAGATCCCGGATCCACGCCTTATCCGGAGCCATCTCCGTAGTAGTCCAAAACCTTGCATCATACCAGAGCAAAGCCAGGTTTCCCGCCCAGCTGCGAATACCACCGGGGGTCGCTGAGAAACCGCTCTCGTTCGTCGCACCGATATTCGGTCCACTCCATCCTTCCACCATCTTGAGTTTCCCACCCACATTCGCTGCCTCACCACGGTGGCCAGTTTGATCCACTTCGTCCAGCGGCATGCCGAGTGCCAATTCGAGCTGCTTCCATTCCATGTCACTTGGTGCATGCCAACCTGTGGGACAGACCTTGCGAGGATCCGTGACCGCGTACCAATTGTACAGTTTCCCATCACCTGCGCTGTACTGTGCACCCCAGGCGGTCATCGCGCCGGTGCTTAGCGTCGACCATTGCGGCCCATCCATCACCACGGGGATAGGATCACCATTGGCATAGGTGGTCACCCGAAGGTCCTGGGCCATCCATTCCTGCACCCCGATCACCACGGTCGGGTACGTGTTCCCATCGATATCCGTAACGCCATCACCGCCAACGTTCCCGGAACAGGCCTGGATCACGCCCAGGTCGAAGACCCCACCCGCCAACGTGATCGTTTGTGGCAGGCTTGCATTGAAATTCCCTTGTTGCACACCCACAAGATCGATACTGCCCTGGCAGGTGGTGAAGGTGAACTCTCCGTTGGAACAGAACAGAATGACCGAGCCTGCCATGACATAGCCCGATTGAACAGGAAGGTCCTCACAATCCACGAGTGTCCCGCTTACGACCGTGGATCCCTCGATCGAGACCTGCATGTCCAACATATGGGCCTGGGTCAGGCCGGCGATCGAATGAATATGCACCTGCTCATAGGTCCCCTGGCCGCAGGGGATGGATACGTACACCACCAGTGCCTGGTCGTCCGGTACCATCCCGCCGAAGTATCCATCCTCGTTCGAATAGGTCGTACCGGAACCCATGTTCTCGCTGGCCACGACGATGCGTGCTCCTGAGACCGGTGAACCCAGGCCTTGCAACGAAACGTGGCCGCTGAGGTGTACGAAGGTGTTCGGCACATCGCAGTTCCACCAGGAGAAGTGCGCCACCTCGGCCAGGTAGCTACCACCTTCCAAATGCGCTTCACCTTCCTTCACCCACACCCCCACTGCCTCGTCAAAGTGCCAGAGGTCGATGGTCGGCGGTGCCTCGTTCTGCATGCTGGCCGGTACCGGGAATTCGACCAGCGCAGTGCCACCGGGCGCTAGCTCGATCTCCGTACCAGCAGGATCACTCAATTCGACCACGACCATGCCGAAGGAACGCAGCATGCGCGCCGCACCATCAATGGTACCGAGCAAGGCGCCCGGCATCCGTTCTTCCAGCGTAGGACTGTTGGGATCGATAGGACCGATACTCACACGCACCGCACCGGTGTAGGCAACGCCGTTGCGCAGGTAGGCACCGGCTGGCAGGGTGACCACCACACCACCACTGGTGATGGCACCACCGGCACTCGCTTGCACCGTACCCGTGGTGGTCGCGTTCATGAGCATGATCCGCACGCTGTTCATGCCGGTCACGGGCACAAAGGAGCGGGACCCTTGGAAGTAACCCGCCTTGCTCACCTTCACATGACCCAACCGGGCATACCCGGTCATGCTGTTCAAGCGGAAGACCCCGTTGGCGTCGGTGGTCGTCGAGGCCATCCCAAGGCCGGCCGATACAACGGCCCCTTCGATCGGGAGGCCCTGTTCATCCACCACCACGCCGCCCACATTCATCTGGACCTCGTTCCCGAACTGCGATGCGGCCGACGGTCGCAGCACATCCTCCACGACCTGTTCCTTCCGGCAACCGGCCAACAGGAAGGTGATCGCGATGAGCCCTGGATAGAGTGGCGCGGATGTTCTCATGGTCGGGTGATCGTTCGGTTCTTGGTCAAGATACGGTTTGAAGACAAGCCGCTTCGCAGGAACGCTGCCTGATGAACCAAGCCTTTCCTCCTCTCCTTCTTCCAAGCGCCCGCCTCGATCAGCAATGGTCGGGGCGGTTCGCGTTGGAGGGGCCCATGAAATCATTCCTGAACCATGGTTCGGGCTAGCTTTACGAAAACCACCGCCCGACCATGAGAACACTTTCCGCCGTCCTGATCATCTGTTCGACCTCGTTACACGCCCAGCCCGAATTGTTGCGCGAGGAAATGCTTCCATACGGCGCCGTGGTGCCATACCGCTACTACAACAACTTCGCCGCTGTTGACACCACCGTTCAAGGCGCAGGTGTTACTTGGGACATGACGGGACTGACACCGCAAGCTGGCACCCCTCCCTTCAGCCTCACGATGGTGGACCCTGCGGACACGCCACATGATGCGGTGGTGAGCACCGACAACTATGCCTACTGGGAACAACCCAGCAACTTCTATCGCTTCTTCGAACTCACGCCCACATACATGCAACGGGTGGGATCGTATGGCACCTCGGCCTATGTGTACCAGGACCCGCAGATCGAATACGTCTTCCCCTTGAGTTACGGCGTCACCCACACCGATGATTGGGTGGGTGTAACGGACGCCGGACAATACATCATCAACTGCGTGGGTTACGGCACATTGCAGTTGCCTGGCATCACGATCGAGGACGTGCTCATGGTGCGTGCGGACGTTTCCGGGTATCTCTACGATATCGACACCTACCTCTGGTACAGCAGCACGGACGGGCGTATCCTGGTGCAGTACATCAATTCGTGGGTGGCTTCCGTGGGGCTCTATTTCGATGGTGAGGCCGTGGGTGTGCAGGAGCCACAGGCCTTCGAGCCCCAGCTGCTCATGAACCCCGCCCAGGATGAGCTACGGTTCGTGCTGGGTGAAGTGCCGGGTCCGATCGACCTCACCGTTCGCTCCACGAGCGGTGCACTTCTTGCCCAAGGTCCGGTGCGTGGCTCGGCGGGTGTTGTTCAGACGGTGGATATCTCGACCTTCAGCCCAGGCATGTACATCCTCCAGCTGAATGACCGGTCAGGAAAGCACTCCTCGGCCGTGCCGTTCATGAAGATGTGATACCGGGCTATTCTTCCCTCGCAGGGTATCCTTCCCGAACCTCCACAGTGGTCTACCGCCGGATGCGGAGACCCTGCGGCGTCCGGATGGACGATACCAGGATCCGTCAATCATCGGCCTTGATCACGCGCACGCTGCTGGCCGCTCCATCGCGGAACACGGTGAGCAGGTAGGCGCCGGGAGCGAGTTCCTCCCCGACGCGGAGGTCGTGCGTGCCCGGCCCCAGCAGTTGCGGCGTGGAACGCAGCACGATGCCGCCCGCCAAGGTGCTGATGCGGTAGTGGACCACTGAGGGCACCTCCAATTCCAGTCGCAGGGTGGTGCTGCCCACGAACGGATCCGGGAAGCAGGACAACTGCTCCGCGCGTGCCGTGGGCGCATCGATCCCCACCACATTGAAGTCCAGGGTGTAGAGCCCATGTTCGCGCACCTGTGCGAACAAGCCCAGTCCAGGGGCATAATGCACCTCCTCCACCTGGATACCGGGCAGCCCGTTGACGATGTTGGTCCAGGTGACGCCGTTGTCCATGGAGCGGTACACCCCGCCGGTGTTCACGCTCTCCGAGCATCCATACACCGTGGTGCCGTTCACGGTCACGTTGGTGAATTCCTCCTCGGTGCTCAAGGTCCAGGTGTTGCCATTGTCCGTGGAGGTGAAGAGCCCATCGGAATAGGTGATCGCGAACAGCTTCCCGCTGCCGACCGTGAACTCGGTGATGTCCGTGTCGGTGATACCCGTATTGATGATGTCCCACTGTCCGGAGAGGTCATTGCTGCGGTAGAGGTTGTACCCATCGGCGGTGAAGTAGGTGCCGTTGGGCGCCTTCCGGATGAAGGCCATGGTCACGTCCTCCAGGCCGCTGTTGGCATTGGTCCAGCTCTGCCCCATGTTGTCGGTATAGCGGATGCCATAATCGTCGGTGGCCAC
>JAGQVR010000458.1 GCA_020437875.1 Flavobacteriales bacterium | reverse complement strand
TATTGAGGTCCACGATGGCGATGGCCGGGAGGTTCTGCATATCCAAGGTATCGATGAACTCCTTCCCGTGGGCGGCCTCCTGCACCACGGTATACCCTTTCTGCCGATTGATCATGGCGGCCAGACCGTTCCGGACCAGGTGGTGATCATCCACCAACGCGATCGGGTGCTTTGTCTCGTGCATGTGGGGTCAGGGTCCAGCTGCAGCCCTTGCCAGGCTGAGCGTCCAAGGTAGCGTGATATCCGATCAGCTCGCAGCGGTTGATTATATTGAGCAGGCCGCCACCATTCTTGGTGGTACCACGGTCGAAGCCCTTGCCATTATCAGTGACGCGTATGGATAGTGGGTCGCCCCAAGCGGTGATCCCGATCGCCGTGGCGCCACTATGCCGAAGCGCATTGTTCAACACTTCCTGGACGGTACGGAACAGGATGATCTTCGTGTCCGCGTTCGGTTCCGCTGCATGACCATCCTCGTGCATCGTCACATTCACCCTGCCCAGTCGTCCGATCCGGTCCCCTTCAAGGCGCAGGGCCTCCACGATACTTCGTTCCTGCCAGAGCTCCTGGTTCAAGCTTCGCCCCAAGCGCCGGACCTCCTCGATGCTCTGCTCCAGGGCTTCCATGGTGCCGGTCGCAGCGGGGTCATCGCGGCGTTCGGCCTCCATGTTGCGCAAGCCCATTTGGACCACGGTGAGCAACTGGCCCACGTTGTCATGCAGTTCGCGGCCCACCTCGGCCAAGGTCTGTTCCACCCCCTCCCGTTCGGCGAGTTGCACGGCGCGGGTCCGCTGTAATTCGGCCTCCGCGAGGTCCGCACGGTACCGTTGCCGCCGGCTGGTGTTCACCACCATCAACAGACCCATCAACCCGACCATGCCGATCAGGAGGATCGTGGCCACCACCACCGCGAACACGAAACGGCCCTCATCGCTCATCCGCAGCGGTGGTTCCCGGTCGCGCAAGGTGGCATGCATACGCGGTAAGGGCGTATCGCAAGGTGCAAAGCACCGGCAGGATCATCCAGAGCCGCTTGGCCACCGCGGGGTCCTCGTCGAAGATGAACTTCACCAGGCCCACCACGGGCATCATCCCCCCGAAATAGAGCAGCAAGCCCATGAACAACCAGAACTCGGGCACGTTGCCAAGGCGTCGCTCGCTGGTGTTCGCCAGGTCCCACAAGGTGGCCATGAGCGTGAAGCTAAGCACGAGTGCGATCAGGAGCGCCCCCTCGATCAGCAGGAAGTCCATGCTTCGCGTCATGAGCCAGCATCCGACCCAACCCGCAAGCCCCAGGAAGGCACCGACCATCAGGCGCCTTCGCCACTGGGGCCGGGTGCGCGCCACCATGCCGAGCAGGAGCAGGAATTCCACAGGAATGAAGAGGTTGTAGACCACATTGCTGTTCCAGTTCCTGCTGGCCATGACGCTGCCCGCCACCTCGACCAACAAGGCAAGACCGATGGAAGCATGCAACAGGCCATGGAGCTTCCAGCGTCTCTTGGGGACCTGCAGGAGCATGCCGTAGGCCACGGCCATGACCAGGATCATGGTCACCGTGCCGACCGTCTGCCACGGAAAGTGCATGGTGGGATGCGGGTCGGGAACGCTCTCCTACTGGGTGGCTTCTTTGCACGGTTTCCTTACATCGATCCCCTTGTCCTGGAATATGGCGTAGTCCCCGCAAGCCACTGGGCACGGTGATCCGAGGTCGGATGCGCGGTTTTGGTAAGGTGTTCCTAATGGAGGGTTCGTGTCCGCGAGCATTCGGCCATTGCTATCATAGGCGACCAAACATGTGCGCATGGAAAAATCGGCGCCGCGGTTCGGCTTGGGCCAGAACAATGGCTCGGCGATGGCCACCACTTCCACCCAGTCCGTTTTAC
>JAGQVR010000457.1 GCA_020437875.1 Flavobacteriales bacterium | reverse complement strand
TCGTGGAAGTGAAGTTGAAGCACGCCGAGGACGACCCCCAGATGATCTTCGAGAGCCTGAACAGCACAGGTCTGGACCTGGGTCCTGGGGACCTGGTCCGCAACTACGTGCTGATGCGGGAACGGGAGGAGGAACAGACGCGCCTGTACACCACCTTTTGGGAACCCATTGAGCGGGATTTCGGTGGCGCCTACGAAAGCCGCTTCGATACCTTCTTCAATCACTATCTGGTGCTCCAGACGGCCCAGAACAAGCCGATCAAGGCGGATGAGGTCTATCCCAGGTTCAAGGTCCATTTCCAGGATGCCCTGCAACGAGGAACAGTGGATGATGAGTTGACCAGGATCAAGCGCTTCTCGCGCTACTACGTCCGGTTCATGCTGGGCAAGGAGGGAGATGCAGGGTTGAAGGGCAGTATGGACGCTGTGAAGGCCCTGGTGGATGTGGCGGCTCCGGTGGTGATGCGGCTATACGAGCACTATGAGAACGATGCATTGACCAAGGCGGAGTTCATCGAGGCCATGGTCCTGCTCGAGAGCTACCTGTTCCGGAGGCTGGTGGGTGGTGAGCAGACCCGTGGCCTGGGCACCATCATGACCGTGCTGGCCAACAGCATCACGGCGGACAAGCCTCTGGTCCGCTTCAAGGTGGCCCTTGCCCGGCGTGGTCATGGACAGCGATTCCCAAGTGATGTGGACTTTGAACAGGCACTGGTCGCGAACAGTCACTATGGTAACCGCTACCTCCGCATCCTGTTGGAGCGGCTTGAGGACCATGGCTCACATGAGCGCAGTAACACGAGCGGGTATAGCATTGAGCATGTAATGCCACAGAACCCGGTGTTGCGTCCTGAATGGAAGGCCATGCTAGGGGAGCATTGGAAGGACATCCAGAACGAATGGATACACCGGTTGGGCAATCTGACGCTGACCGGATACAACAGCACGTACAGCGACAAGCCGTTCCAGGAGAAGAAGACCTGCGAAGGTGGGTTCAATGAGAGTCCATTGCGCCTCAACCAGTTCATCCGTGGGAAGGAGCAGTGGACGGAGAAGGAAATGGAGGAACGCGGCAAGAAGTTGGCGGAGATGGCCCTGAGCGAGTGGCCTGCTCTGGAGGTGGCCGAGCAGGATGTGAAGCGGATCGAGCTTGAGGAACTGGAGCAACGTACCGCCAAGTATTCCAGAGAGACCCTTGAAATGGGCGAAGAGACCGCAGAGCTATTTGATGCGTTGCGTGAAAGCTTGATGATCCTGGGTGGCGATGTCCGGGAGGTCTATCACCGCCGGAGCGCCACTTTCCATGTGCTCGACCCCTTCGTGGAGATCATTCCACGCAGCAGAAGGCTAACCGTCCTGTTCGACCTGGAATTTGATGAGTTGGACGACCCCGGAGGCAAGGCACAGAACTCGAACAACTGGTCCTTCATCACGCTGGCACAAACGAGCGGTGGGGTCGTCATGAGCATCACTGACCTTGACGAGGTGGCCCAGGCCGCTCAAATTGCGAAGCAGGCTTACGATCGCATGCAGGTCTGATATCCTCCGTACTGAACGTCCTGTTACATAACTGGATCCCGTTTCAGATGAGCCCGGCGATCGACAGCGAATACGAACTGGTGGAGCTGCCGGCCATGGAGCTGCTGCACCAGCTGGGCTGGGAACTGGCCACGGGCAAGGAGGAGCAGTTCGGGGAGCAGGGCACGTTGGGCCGGCAGAATGTGCGGGAGGTGGTGCTGGTGCCCCGGCTGCGGGCCGCCCTTCACAGGCTGAACCCGGAGGCACCGCCCGAGGCCATCGAGCAGGCCGTGGTGGAGGTGGTGCGGGACCGCAGCACCAAGAGCCTGGTGGACGCCAACCAGGAGGTGTGGAACCTGCTGCGGGACGGGC
>JAGQVR010000456.1 GCA_020437875.1 Flavobacteriales bacterium | reverse complement strand
GGATCGCTTCCGGGTCGCACGGTACGAGATCCTGAAGGACGCCGAAGGATTCCTCGCCGGAGCCCGTTGCCTGGAGTGGGTGGGGCAGTTGGTCGATGAGAAGCTTGGAAATGGGTTGAACAACCAGTGGGGCGCTTTGAAGAAGCTCCTCATATCGCTGCCCAACGATGAAATGGAAAAGGCTCATCGACTCTTTCACGTAGTAAAGGATGCCCGCAACGATGCTGTGCATCAAGGTGCATGGGCGCGCCACATGGCCCAGCACATGGTCCAGCTGTTCCTCCTGTTCGAAGAAGCACTGCTACTCAAACTCATGAAAAGGACCGACCTGTTCGTGGCCGACGTGATGGTCACCTCTCCTGTCATCGCCGAGCCGTGGCAACTGATGACCCATGTGCGCAGTGCCATGCTGGCCAATTCCTTCAGCTACTTGCCGGTGAAGGTGAAGCGAGGGGTGCGCAACAAGTGGATGCTGCTCTCCGATTCGGCCGTTCTGGAATGGATCTATTTGAAGGGCGATATCAAGGATGATCGCAAGGATCAACTATCCATGCGACTGTCCGCAGCTCTTGACATGGGATTGAGGCTAGAAGCGACCCGTTCGATAGCGCACGACCGGAAGCTGGAAGACCTCCTGCCGAAGCTCAAGGGACACTCCAGGCCGGTATTGGTCAAGAAAGGAAGGAACTTGGTCGGATTGGTGACTGCCTTCGACATCATCTAGGGGCCCAAACGCGCGGACCCGAGCTTGTTCCAGCGCTAGCCAAGGGCAGACCTTAGCCACGGACCACCTTGGACCCGACCTCAATGATGGCGCGGCCGTTGCGGCCCGAGCCTCGAACAACTCAGTGGTACCGCTGCTTGATGTACTCGGTCATCTGGCTGGAGGAGAGCTTGGCGGATGAGCCACCCGCCCGGATGTAGAACTCTTCGTCCCCTCCGTTCTGGAGATAGACCGGTGCCTTGCTCGGTTTGCAGTCCACCAGCAGCACCCGCTTGCCTTTGTAGTCCTCGAAGCGGGGCTTGATGTGCAGCATGGAGGCGGGCCCCAGGCGCTGCTTGATCAGGTTACCGAGGTGCAGGTCCATCTTGTCCTCATTGGGGAACCCGTCCACTTCGATCCCCAGGGCCTCCCCGTCGTCCTTCACCCCCACCACGAGCGTGCCGCCGTCCGAGTTCAGGAACCCGTTGATGGTCTTCAGGATGGCATGCTCCATCCTGGGGTCCTTCTCGTTGGTGTGCAGGTTTACGCGCAGGGTGGACTTGAACTCTGTGTAGGGGCCTTCGCCGGCTGCGATCATTTCCGCCAGGGTGCCCGGGCGCTCCTCCACCACCTGCCCCTTGCTCAGGCGCATAAAGCCGTCCTTCATCACGTTGGCGATCAGCTTGCGCCGGGCCTCCATGAACTCCTGGTAGTCCATGGTCTCCCAGCTGACCGGCAGCGCGTGCCAGTACATCATCTGCTTCAGCACCTGGGGGTCCAGCTTCTCCGCATATTTCTCGAAGTACTCAGAAGGCGGGGTATCGCTGATGGAGATGTTGTCCTTCCACTCCACCAATGCATAGTTGGCGATGCGGTTGGTCTGGGCGGGTTTCGTGAAGCCGAACTGCTTCAGGTAGTTCTTTGGGAACAGGTGGTGGCGCTCCACCTTGTTCTTGTAGGCCTTGGTGGAGGGGTCCATCGCATCCCAGACACGTACCTCCGAAAAGAGCGCACGTGCGTCCAGCAAGCTCAAGGCCGCGTGGTAGCAGTGGAGCATCGGCGAGTTGGCGGCGGAGGAATCCAACCGGGCCGGCAGGTTCAGATGCCAGAAGTCGTCGGTGAGCTCCAGGGCGATGTTCCGGTCCATCCACTTCAGGAACTCCTCCCCTTCCTTCACCGGACGCAGGGCG
>JAGQVR010000455.1 GCA_020437875.1 Flavobacteriales bacterium | reverse complement strand
GCCAGGATGCTTGGTTCCAATTGCGGGTCTGCGGGGAAGACCGGTGTCCAGGTGTTGCCTGCGGGGTTGTTCAACAGGTCGCAATCCTCCATGGGGCCGGCATAGTGGGCCACGCCCGCATCCGGGAACGTGGTGACCACCGGATCGGTCGCCGCATAGAGGTTGAACTCATTCACACTATGGTAGAGCGTTACACGCACCGGTGAGCTCATGGCCACTTGCGTGCTTAGTCGCCAGTTGCGGTCCAGGTAGTACTGTCCGATGAGGCTCTGACGTACCGCACCACTGTTCACGTACACGTCCATCGTAACGGTCCCAAGGTTCTGGCCATTGTCATTGAAGCGGGCCACCACCTTGCGGTCACGATAGATGTATCGGTCCGTTCCAGAGCCCGTGCTGGTGATCGCGTCCGCCGTGATGCATACATCGAATTGCTCGTTCCACAGCTGCGGGGTGAATTCATCACAACCGATGTCCGGGGCGATCGGATCGCGCGGGTCGCCATCGATATCGGTGTTGATGCCGGCAAGTGGCGTTGCTGCGGCATCGATCTCCATGGCATATGCGTGCAGGTCACCGATCGGGTCAAAGAACATGGGGTCCGCCGCCACCGAGTTCGAGAACTGGCCGCTATTGGCTTGCAGGGCGGCAAGATCACCGCAGTTGGTGCCGTTCCAACTCGCCAGGTTCGCAGCGCCGCTCACAAGCGCCTGGTGGCTCGCTGTGGTGATCGCTCCTGCCCAGGGCATGAAGATGGCCATGTTCCCGGTGCTCTTGATCGCATTGTTCTGGAAGGTGATCCCCGAAGACCCTGTACCGGTCGATTGGGATACCCCGCGACCGTTCACGGTGCTGATCGAGTTGTACTGCAGGTCCAGGTCTCGGTTCAGCCCTATCAGTTCCACCCCGTTCACGGCCCCTCCGCTAACGATCAGGCTGTTGTTCGCGATCACGGCCCGCTGACCGGGTGGGGGAGCCACGGTCAATTCCAATGCCCGACCTCTGCCCACTACCTTGTTGCCGAGCACGGTGGCCGGGCAGTCGCACGTGATGCGCATCCCTGGTTGCGTGGAAGCCACGTTGCCGTTGATCTTGTTCCCGATGATCGTCACCGCTGCCGCTTGGAAGATGAGGATCCCTCCAGTGCAGTTCTCGATCACATTGTCCTGAATGATCCACTCATCGCCGTGGTTCCCTGGATTACCGAAGGCATAATACCCGCCGCTCAGGTAATTCCCCTCGAAACGAACGGCCACCTCGTTGAGGGCAGGGAAATTCGAGGCGTTCACCAGGATGCGGTTGGTGCCGCTGCCACCCGTGCGCAGGATCCGGCAACTGGAAACGGTCACGTGCTCGGAGGGGTCGTTCGAGCCGGAGATCCCGGGGTTCATCCGGATCACATCGCCGTACGTGCCCGGCCCGAAACGTTCGATGGTCATGTCACGGAAGGTCACGTGGTCCACACCGTCGAAGACCAGCACATGGTCGATCGGGTTCGCGGTTGCGGTGGCCGGGTAGTTCAACACCACCTGGGTGCTGTCCCCGACAACGCCGCGGTAGGTGATGTCATCGGTCAAGGAAGTCCCACTCACCGGTGGGAAGGTGATCGCCTCGGTGTAGGTGCCCGGTTCCACCTGGAACACGACCGGACCCGAGATCCCGCATTCGGTGAGACGGGCCACTGTGGCGGAGAAGGTCGGGAAATCCGCTGCCGCCGAAGTTCCGATGACATAGGTCCCGGCCAGCGGGGCACATGCTTCGGGGTGTTCATCCGCACCGATGTCCGGGTAGGATCCGATGGGTGCAGGACGCGTTTCCCCATCGTGGTCGTCCGCCACTTCCACCAGCGCCATTCCTCCACCAAGACACGGAGATCCTGATTGCAGGTGCACGTCGAAGGAG
>JAGQVR010000454.1 GCA_020437875.1 Flavobacteriales bacterium | reverse complement strand
CGAGCGCGCTCAGTGCGGCCGCATCGTGCTCGCCTCCGAAGATCAACAGCCGCAGCACCGGTCCCAGGAGCTGCTCGAACAGGGGCAGGCCTTCGTCCACGGTACCGTGACCGACCCCGAGCTGCCGGCCTTCCAGCATCAGGCAGGTGCCCATGCCCGGATGCTCCCCTTCCTGCGGGCGATACCAGGAACGAAGCGTGATGCTTGAACGCGCCTCAAAGCTCTGCTCCAACGCCTCCGAACATGGCCGGTCGGGATCGAACACCTCCAACAGCACGTACAGGATCCCGTCGCATCCCTGACGGTAGCGGCCGTCGTAACGCATCATCCGGGGGCTGCCCTGCTCCAGGACCATCATCGCCTGACGGACCACCTCGTCCTCCACGCAGCCTCCGCTCACCGCTCCGGTGGTCAGGCCGTCCTCCCGGACCAGCATGCGCACGCCCGCCTTCCTGTACGAGGATCCATCCACCCTCACCACGGTGGCCAACACCGTCCTCAACCCCTGTTCCCTGGCCGTCAGCTGGGCCTGGAGGATGACTATGAGCTCATGCGTCACGCAGGTCGGAATAGGCCTCAGGCTCCCTGGGCGTTGGCGGGCTCGGTTTCGCTCATCAACCGTTGGAGCTCGGGCAGGTACGGTTGCTTGCGCAGCCGGATCCCCGTGGCCCGGTAGATCGCATTGGCCACGGCCGCCCCCACCGGTGGCAGCGTAGGCTCACCCAGGCCGGTGGGCGGTTCACTGCTCTCCACGAAGTACACGTCCACCTGTGGTACCTCGTTGATCCGGATCATGCGGTAGCTGTCGAAGTTCTTCGCGCTCGGCACTCCGTCGGTGAACTCCAGTCCGCCGTACAGCATGGCGCCGAGGCCATCGATGATCGCCCCCACCACCTGGTTCTCGGCGTTCAGGGGGTTCACCACGATGCCGCAATCGACCGCGCAATGGATCCGGCGCACCACAGGCAGGCCATCCACCAGTTCCACCTCCGCCACTTCGGCCACATAGGTGTTGTGGGAGTAGTAGGCGGAGAAGCCTTGGAAGGTCCGCCGATCGGCCTTGCCGAAGCCGGATCGCTCGGCAACAAGAGAAATGACCTTGTGCATGCGCACCGGGTCATAGTCCAGTTCCACGCCGCTTCTCCCGGCCTCTTCGAGCAGATGAAGCTGCAGCGCCACGCTGTCCAGCCCCATTGCTTCGGCCACTTCATCGAAGAAGGATTGCTGGGCCGATGCGGTGAAATTGGAATGCGGCGCGCGCCAGAAACCCGTGGTGATGGCACTTTCGTGGACCCCGCCTTCGATCTTGCAATGGGGAACCGATCCGACAGGGAAGTAGGCGCTTGCGCTCCATATCCCATTGTTCACCGAAGCCCACTTCCACTGGTAGCCGGTCAGGCGGCCATCCTTGATCGCGGCCGTGAACCGATGCTTGTAGCTGGGACGATAGATCCCCGAGGTCATGTCGTCCTCGCGGGATGAGACCATCTGCACCGGCTTGCGGATCGCATCGGAGATCTCCGCTGCTTCGCACACGAAGTCGCCGAACAAACGACGGCCGAACCCGCCCCCCATCCGGGTCATCTCCAGATGGATCTCCTCCACCGGCCGTCCCAGCATGATGGCCAGATCATTGGCGGTCATTTCCGGCGTTTGCGTGGGACCGACCAAGTGGATGCGTTCGTCAGTGACGTCCGCGAAGAAGTTCATGGGCTCCATGCAGTTGTGCGGCAGGAAAGGAGCTCCGTAGCTCCGCTCGATCACCTGATCGGCTTCCCTGATCGCCTTCCGCACATCGCCGTCCTCCCTTCGCACCTCCAGCTCGTCCGCGTTCAGAATGGCTTGGAGCTTCTGGTCGATATCCGCTGAGCTCTCCACCAGCGTATCCACTTCCCATTCGGCCTT
>JAGQVR010000453.1 GCA_020437875.1 Flavobacteriales bacterium | reverse complement strand
GCTTCATGCTCACCAGCACGTTCAGGTAGCGTGTGGCGGTAAGGCGCGTCACCCCCATGTCGCGCATCACGAGGTCGATCTTGGTGTACGGGTGGCGGAAGAGGTTGTTGAGGAGGTCCTGGCTGTAGAGGCGTGGTTGTTCCGAGCGGATGCGCTGCTTGTACTGCTGCATCAGCGAGCGGATGTCCTTCACCAAGGTGATGGTCTGTTGCGCGGTGCGCGCGATCGCCTCGAGCATGTAGAGCACCCACGGCTCCCAGTTGCCATCGGCACGCACGGTTTGCAGCAAGCGGTAGTACTCCGACTTGTGCCGGATGATGAAGCGGCTCATGTACAGGATCGGCAGATCGAGCAGGCCGCAGCGCACGAGGTAGAGGATGTTGAGGATGCGGCCCGTTCGTCCATTGCCGTCGTAGAACGGGTGGATGCTCTCGAACTGGTGGTGCGTGATGGCCATCTTGACCAGTGGGTCCGCGTCCATCAGGTCGTCCTGGTTCAGGAAGGCTTCCAGGTTGTTCATCAGGTCCACGATCGTCGCGTGGTCCTGCGGCGGTGTGTACACCACCTCACCCGTTCGGTCGTTCTTCAGCACGGTGCCAGGCAGCTTCCTGAGCCCTGCTTGGTTCGCCTCCAAGGTGGCTTGCACCCGGAGAATGGTGTTGAGCCCGATGCCACCGGCGGTGCGCACCTCATCGAAGCCAAGCTTCAAGGCCTGGGCATAACGATGCACCTCCTTGGCCGCGGGCGTTGTGAAGGCCTTGGCCAGGTAATCGCTGCGGTAGACCTCGTCGTCGGTGGTGATGATGTTCTCAATGGCCGAACTGTCCTTGGCTTCCTGCAGCGATAGGGTGTCCACCAGGATCCGCTCATTGGGGATGGTGGCGGCAACTCCCTTCAGCTCAGCCAGATAGCGATGAGCTTCAGCCAGTCGTCTAAAGACGGCCGTGGTCTCTACCGGCTCGGTGGGCGGCAGCGGTGTTATGGTATAGGAAGGGGTGGCCATCTATACAGGTCGTACAAATATGTATAGAAAATGGCAGATATCTATACATGTCACCGGAACATGTATAGAAAGCTGAAGAAGCCCGGCTAGTTGCTGGGGTCAATGGGTGGGCACGTGAGGGAAAAGTAGCCCGCACCGAAGTGCTCTGCGAAGTGGTAGTACTACTTCGGTTATCCCGGTCTCAGATGCTCTTGTGGTTCGGACAATAGCCGTACCAAGCGAGGGTGCAACACAAAGATCCCCAAGGGAAAGAACCAGAACAGGAGGATGTAGAGCAACATCGGTTCATCAGCCCCTGCTTGTTTGCGGAGAAGGCTAGTGGCTTTCGAAAGGAAGTACAACGTGTAGAACGCGAAGTACATGAAGCCAAGACCAATTGGCCAGATCGCCCAGCGCCAGCCGTACTCTGCTGGTGTGTGGTTGTTCAGCAGGAACTCGTCGCTCGGGAACCAGATGATCAAGGCGATATAGACCACAACGTAGCACACTCCGGTCCTGAAACGACGCAGGTTCAGCGAAGTCGGTGCTCCGAGCTGTCGAAACAGTTCGGCGCCTAACGACCAGAATGACCAGGACAGCCAACAAGCGAGCAAGACAAAGAGGCCACGTCCAACTGTGGGGTTGAACTGCTTGGCCACGATCGCCGAAGCGACCAGCACACACAGCCAGTACCAAGGCTTCCAAGTGAGCACAGGTGACCTCATGCGCCGGTGGTTGACCCTACGCGTTCATCACTCCACCCACGAGTTCCAGTACTTCCCGTCGTCGATCTTCAGCGCTTCCTCGGTCACCATCAGGGGCTTGAAGGTGTCAACCATCACGGCGAGCTCGTCGGTCTCCTTCTTGCCGATGCTGCGCTCCATGGCGCCGGGGTGCGGACCGTGCGGGATGCCGGCGGGGTGTAA
>JAGQVR010000452.1 GCA_020437875.1 Flavobacteriales bacterium | reverse complement strand
TGGACTACGGTATCAAAGCTAGGTCGATCTCCGATCCGAGGGGATGGCCGGTGAAAATATTTTTTTGGGCCATCCTGGTACTGCATGTAGCAGGCTCCGTGGCGTCATTCTCAGGTTGCCTTCAGGGAGGACGGCGGCTTCGTCGTGCCCGCATCGCGGACGAGCCACCATACCCCATTGAGTGGATCGCTGCAGGCAGTTAGTGGTCGGAGGGGCTTGCACCGCATCACCGATCTGTCTGCTCGTGTCCTCAAATGCGGCCGAGGGAGGATGGTGCTGTGAAGCTTGCTTTCGTCAGTGACGTACTATGGAAGAATTGACCGTAGCACCTACCTTGGGCCCATTGAACAACGGAATGACCATGCGAACTCGTCTCTTCCCACTGTCCTTGGCCATCTTGACCTCCCAGTTGTTGAACGCTCAAGTGCAGGACTGGATCAACGCCGAGCCGGACGAATTGCGCGCCCTGGCCCGCAGAACGCTCGTGGTGGAGATACCCGAGGAGAATCCCAAGGAGATCGACCGGTTCAACAAGAAGACGGCAGAGGAGCGTACTGCGGATTACCGGGCCACCCTCGAGAGCTATCGCCAGGTCATCGAACCCGCCGTGCGCGCCACTTGGACGTTCAATGAGGAGATCGAGTTCAGGACGACCTCGGAGATCCTGGAGCTGTTCAAGCAGAAGAGCACGAAGCACGTAGCGCTCATGAAGGCCGTGCTGCTGAATGGTGGACCGGTGGCGGCGAACTCCCCTGCCACGGTCGTGCCCGCCTTCGTGCTCACCCGCACCGATGGCAAGCGACATAAGGCGAATCCGCAGGGCGTGTTCTTCTTTGCCGACCACGACTTCCAGAGCTACCTGGTGCCGAGCCGGGTGGAAGGCGACGCGGAGTATTATTCCGAAGCTTCCATGAAGCTGTCCTTGATGCTGTGTCAGGAGTACCTGGATTGGAACATCAAGAGCAAGAAGACCGACACGTTCATGAAGTTCCTGAAGGACAAGGCCCAGGAGAATTGTTCCAAGGTGAAAGGACGTGAACTCGTGGTGGATCAGGACGGCCTGCACAACTCCACGACCCAGGAAGCGCTTATTGAAGCATTCGGTGGCCCGATCACCTTCATGCCTCGTGAGCAGATGGAGCAGGCATTTCTGGCGGGTGGGTCCGAGAAGGCCGTGCTGTTCCCCGTTCCGGTGGGTGCCATCAACAACGCACAGGGGATCAATGCCGGACGCTACGTATACAGCAAGGTGGTGGTGGATCCAGCCACCGGCAATGTGCTGAATGCCGTGGTGCCAACGACCGGCAAGTCCTTCTTGGAGGAGTTGATCCCCAAGGACCTGGAAGGCCTGAAGGGGTGTAGGTAGGCTCTCCCGCCGAAGGATCCCGGACAAGACCGATCTACTCCTTGGTCTTCCACGGATAGGCAAACGGCTTTGTCGCGTTGCTGTTCAGCGGCGTGACGTTGCTCGATGGGATTTGGAGGGTACCTGTTCCCGCCTTGTTTGGCGTCAGGGAAATGTATCATCAGGGCCGGAGGAGCTCGATCTTTCCTGTTGGTGCACCTTACGAGCTGCATTCAGGCAGCAGATGGATCAGTGGGCCATCGCTTGGAAAAGGGGATCGATCGCCAAGCCGATCCTCATCCGCGTGGTATCGATCTTGGTCTTGGACATATCCAGGTCCGGTTCTTCAACTGATTCCAGGACTGCCTAATGGAGGCCAGATCAGTAGCACCATGATCGGTGGTTCCTGGACGTGGAAGGTGGTCAATTCGATGTTAGGCTTCGTGGGGCCTTACTATGAATTGTCAGGGCCCGGAATTGGAACGGGCCACCCCCGGAGGGACGGCCCGTTCGCGATCGGCCTGCGTGCGCGTGCCGACCTCAGCGCGTGGCCACCTTGGTCACA
>JAGQVR010000451.1 GCA_020437875.1 Flavobacteriales bacterium | reverse complement strand
GGGCATATTGACGGAAGAGCCGAAGCACATTCCGAGCTACTACCAATTGGCGGTGATGCTGGCCGACCTCGGAAGAACGGCCGATGCCATGAAGGCTTGTCATGCCGGGGCCATGCAGTGCCTGGTGACCG
Organism: Flavobacteriales bacterium; assembly: GCA_020437875.1. Classification (GTDB taxonomy): domain Bacteria; phylum Bacteroidota; class Bacteroidia; order Flavobacteriales_F; family PHOS-HE28; genus PHOS-HE28. The sequence continues at coordinate 1,806 of JAGQVR010000451.1, read as the reverse complement.
GCGATCGAAAAGCACGTGCGGAGCTCCTCGAACTCCAAGCAAGCCTGAGCGACGAGGGTGAATGAGCCGAAGAAGGATCCGTTTGTTCTGGTTCGCGGCGGCATGCGTCGCGTTCATGTCGATGGTCCCCTTCATCCTGTTCCCATTCTTGGCCGTCACCGAACCCAGCGGCTCCAGAACCGTGGTGGTGGAAGGATGGATCCCTCAAGAACGCATGCCGGAGGTGTTGGCGGAGATCCAGCGACGAGGATATGACCATATCCTGACCACCGGCACCATTCGTGAAGCCGCATACTATCTATTGAACGGCGACACCCTCATTTGCACTTTCGACCCACCCTTTCACGGGGAGGTACGAGCCAACCTCAGCGGCCGTGATGGCGCATATGCGCTGTTCATGACGGAGGAGGACACGCTGGGGCGGATCGAGGTCACCGCTGACAACCGGGAGTATACACTGCAGTGTCCCCGTTCCATGCGTGAGTTGCGCATGATCTCCGGGCACTATGGGCTGGTGCCTGATGATGCAGCGAACGTCTTCCTGAAACACCTTACCATCAACGGAGAGAACATCCACGTGCTGCAACGGAAAATGCGGATCGCCCATGCCGAAGGGCCGGATTCACCGGGGCGACCGGATTTTGCGGAGGCGTTGGCCTTCCACCTGCGCAATGCCGGAGCCGTCCCGAGCAGGATCACAGCGTTGCCGTCAACAAAGATCTCCGGCGGTCGCACATGGTCCAACGCCGTTTCCTTTGCCCGTTATGCTCAGGATGCAAAGCTCACCTCCGTGGATGTGCTTTCCATGGGGGTGCACGCCCGTCGATCGAGGCACATGTACCGATCGGCCTGTGGCAATGGAACGCATGTGGGAGTGGTGAGCGTACCGGACCCCTTGGCCTCACCGGACAATTGGTGGCGACATCGGATCGGGTGGACCACTGTGCTCAAGGAGATCCTGGGACTACCCGGGTTGTTCCTGTTCCGCAATGGTTGAATGGTCATGGACCGACCGTATCTTTTCCCCATGGACAGGATCGGCCGACCGGATGCGGGCGAGGCGAATGCGTACTTCACGGGGTACATCGAAGCAGTGCCGGGTGAGGATCTGTTGTCCGGTCTGAGCGACGCTCTGCTACATGCCGGATCCGTTGTGGAAGCAACGCCTCCCAGCAAAGAGGACCATCGATACGCCGACGGCAAATGGAGCATCAAAGAGGTCATGCAGCATCTCACGGACACGGAAAGGGTCTTCGTATTCCGTGCAATGGCCTTCGCTCGTGGCGAGCGCCAGGCGCTACCAGGGTTCGATGAGAACGCCTACGCGGCGCTCAGTGATCCATCGCTCCGCACCTTGGCAGAGGTCTTCGCCGAGCACGAGGCCGTTCGACGCGCCACGATTGCGTTCTTCAAGGGACTACCTGCAGCGGCCCTGACGCGCAGTGGCGTTGCCAACGGGGACCTGATCAGTGTTCGCGCCTTGGGCTGGACCTTGGTGGGACATGCGGAACATCACCTCAACATCATCGATCAACGCTACCGCTGACCATGGCCACACGAAGCATGCAGGATTGGCTCGACGCATACGGCGTCAGCCACCAGAACCCCACCAACAAGGCCATCCACTGGATCTGTGTGCCTACGATATACTTCTGTGTTGTCGGTTTCCTTTGGTCCATTCCTACTCCGGAGACCCCGTACATCAGCGTTCCGCATACGATAGCAATGGTGGCGATCGGGCTCGTTGCGGTCTTCTACCTACGCCTTTCGCTGACGATCATGGTCGGTATGATGGGTTGGAGCGTG
>JAGQVR010000450.1 GCA_020437875.1 Flavobacteriales bacterium | reverse complement strand
CTGCCGGAACAGCACTACCTGTACAAGGCGACCATGGCCACGGCCTACCTGGAGCGCACCGGCCAAGCCCCCTTGACCAGAACGGGGGACAAGTACACGGTGATCGACGAGTACTATCGGCGATGCGAGGAAGCGCGCCAAATGCTCCTGACGCGACCGGACATCATCGCTGCCCACCAGGCCCTGCGGGATGCAAGCTGCCATGCGGATCCGCAACACCACCTGCTCGTCCAGGACTTCCTGTACTACGTGTCCCAGGCGGAACCTGCCGCCGGTGCACGACCGGTGCACTATTGGCTGTATGCCCCTGGCAGCAACGCGGAGCATTGGGAAGCTTTCAGGCGGGAGGGCATCATGGCCATGGGCTGGGAGGACCTTGGTGACTATGCCCAGTTCGGCTCGGTGGCCGAAGTAGCTGATGAGCTGCGGGCATTGTTCAAGACGACGAGTTCCAAGAAGAATGACGCGAACGCCATCTACGACATGGCGCACAACATCGCCAAGGGCGATGTGATCATCGCGAAGAAGGGCCGCTCCGAATACCTGGGCTACGGCATCGTTACCGGCGACCATTACTTCGACCCGGACCGCCCTTTCTTCCGCAATTGCCGCAAGGTGGAATGGGTCCGCCACGGATCGTGGCCGGAGGAAGGCAGCCCCATCGTCCTGAAGACCTTGACGGACATCACCAAGTACCCCGCCTATGTGGCGCGCTTGAAGGAATTGATCGGGATCGATGCAAGTGGCGCAGAGCCGCTGGGCATGGTCATGGCGAACATCACGTGGAACAGCCTTGACTGGACCGCACCGAGCCAGGACAAGAGCAACCATGGTTATGTGAAGCAGGGCAACACGCCCATGGAGAGCTGGAACTTCGACCTTTCCAACCCCAGGAACCCGGCGGACAAGGTCCTCGGCTTCATCCAGCACACGGCACCCCCGAAGCTTTTCGGGAACAACAACCTGGTGGTCTTCTACAGCGCGGGCAAGGTGGTGGGTTTCTACGGCAAGGCCCAGCTGTTGAAGGACAAGCCGCGCGCCTCCGATGGGATGGAGTACAACATCATCGCCGATCGTTCACTCGCGGTGGTGCTCCCGAACAAACTGGAGGACCTGAAGGAGAAGGGTTATTACGAAGACAAGCAGAAGGTGGGGATGAACGGCTTCATCTACCTGAAGGAAAAGGACACCGCATTGGCCATGATCGACGAGGCGATCGAACTGAACCCGACCGTGGGTGATCGGTTGAGAGCGCTGCGCCGATGGATGACCGACGGTTCCACAACAACGCCTGGTACAACACAGAAAGCCACCATGGAGCAACCACTGAACTCCATCCTGTACGGTCCGCCGGGTACTGGAAAGACCTTCTACACGGTGAACCAAGCACTTGGGATCATTGAAGACCGTTCGTTGTCCACCATTGATCAGGAGGATCGCGGCCAACTTCGGGAACGCTTCACCAAGTATCGTGAGGAGGGCCGCATCGAGGCGGTCACCTTCCACCAAGCCATCAGCTACGAGGATTTTATCGAGGGCATCAAGCCCCGGCTCGATGATGGCGAAGAGGAGGCGCGCGATCTCGGCTACGTCATACAGGACGGACTCTTCAAGCGGATCGCTGTTCGGGCTGCATTCGAATATGTGGAACGCGATTCCAGCAAGGCCGGGGCGGCCCTGGCTTTCGGGGACCGGTTCGATGCCTACGTGGCCGAAGTGACCGAACGCCTGGAGGCGGAGGAACAAGTGGTACTCCCGACTCGCGGCGGTAAGAAGATCCTGGTGACCGGAGTGAGCGATCGCGGGAACCTGCTTCTGAAGCACGAGAACGGTGACAGGACTTATACCGTGTCGAAGGCCCGCTCGGAAAAGCTCTTCAATGCCTTTCCGGATCAAACAGATGTGAAGAACATCTATTTGGACTTCCGGAAAGTGATC
>JAGQVR010000449.1 GCA_020437875.1 Flavobacteriales bacterium | reverse complement strand
CGGGTACCTTGTCCTGCACCGACCCTGGTCCGGGCTTCGTCCAGCAGACCGGTGATTGTGATGATGACGATCCGGCGGTGAACCCCGATGCACAGGAAACCTGTGATGGGCTCGACAACAGCTGCGATGGGATCACGGACGGCATCGACTTCGACTTCCAGGGCGGCTGCACCAACCCGATGGCCTGCAACTACGACCCGAACGCCATCTGCGACGACGGCAGCTGCGACCTCGGTACCGGAACGCTCGGCGCAAGCACCTACGCCAACGACTGGAGCGCGACGGACACCGAGGGTAGCACCGTGAGCCTCTTCGCCCTGCTGGCACAGGGCAAGACCGTGGTGCTGGACCTCTTCGCCGCGTGGTGCCCACCGAGCCAGCAGATGCTCACGGCCAACTTCCTGCAGGACTGGAACGCGCACATGGGACCGGATGGCACCGACCAGATCCGCATCGTGGGTGTGGCGGTGGACCAGAGCGCCGGGAACCTGACCCCCTTCATCGATGAGGCGCAATGGCCCATCATCGTGCAGGATGGCGAGTCCTTCGGTCCGCTCTACGCCGCGTTGGGGATGTACGACAACGCCGTGCCCACGTTGCTGATGATCTGTCCCGACCGCTCGGTGACCATGCTCTATCCGCAACCCGACGCGCTGCCCCATACCGGCGGCTTCAACTACGACCCCATCGCGGCGGTGGCGCTGATGAACGAACGTTGCGGCTGCCGCGGCGTGGCCTGCACCACCAACATCGGCTGCATGGACATCAACTCCTGCGACTACGATCCGGATGCGACCTGTCCCGGTCCGTGCGCCACTGCACAGGAATGGTTCGCGGACAATGATGGCGATGGCGTGGGAGCGATCTCCCTCGGTACGGCCTGCACCCAGCCGGCGAACAGTGCGGCCATCGGTGGTGATTGCGATGATGACGACCCCACGGTGCAAAGCGGCTTCACCCTCTATGTGTACACCGAGGACGAGAACGACTCCGGCACCGCGCACTACGCGATCACCCATCCGGGCGGCTTGCTCGAAGGGGACATCGTGATGCCGGCGGAGGAGTTCGGCATCGGCAGCGTGGACCTCTGCATCCCCGGCGGGTGCATCACCATTCAGATCACGCCGAACGATGTGCCCCTGTGGCCGGAGAGCTACCTGGTGTCAGGGGAGGGGGTCCAAGCCTTCCCCACGGAGGATGGCTACTTCCAGGAAGGCGTGGCGGAACTCTGCGACGGACTGGACAACGACTGTGATGGTCAGGTGGATGAGGACTTCGTGTGCGATCCACCGGAACCCTGCACGGACTACATCCTCGAGTTCCAGAGCGGCAGCACCGCATCGAGCGCGGTGACCTACGAAGTGCTGGACGAAAGCGGAACAACAACGGTGCTCGGCAACAACAACCCGGTGCCCGCGAACAGCATCGGCACCGTAACGCTCTGCTTGAACGATGGCTGTTACCAACTGCGTGTGACGGATGCCGCGGGCGATGGCCTGCTGGGCTACGTGCTGCGCGAGATGGGTGCCGATGGTCGCCGCATGATCGACAACCGCTATAACATGAGCGATGGCGTGAGCGCGATCGCGAACGGTGGCACCTTCTGCGTACCGATGGGCGATGACCGTCCGATCCACAGCAGCTGTGACAAGCTGGACTGGGTGAACAACAAGTTCATCGTATGCCATGCCAACGCCGCAGTGACCGCCGAGTACGGTGTGACCAACACGACCAGCGGCTATGAGTTCTGGTTCTTCGACCCGAACGGCACGTACAGCTACCGTCGCTTCCGCAGTCACGCCACGAGCGATGGCACGGGCAGTGGAGCCACACGCGCCTGCCACTTCAAGGTGAACGGCTGGTTCGCCAGCGTGGCCAACCCGCACATCCCGGCGGACATCCTGCTGAACGTGCGCGTGCGCGGTCGTGTGGCGGGCAACAACCT
>JAGQVR010000044.1 GCA_020437875.1 Flavobacteriales bacterium | reverse complement strand
TGCTGCACGGCCTCCACCGGCCGCTCGCTGCGGAGCACGGCCACGCGGTTGTTCAGCTCCACATGGTGCTCCTGCACCTCGGGCACGCCGCCCACGGTCTTGTCCACGATCAGCGCGCAATGCTCGCTGTCCATGCCTTCGATGGGTAGCTTGATGGTTGTGTCTTCGGTTTTCATGGCGATCTCTTTAGGCCGCTTCGCGGACGAGGCCGTAGCCTGCAGGTCGGAGCGCGGCCAGCAGGTCATCGAAGGTGAGCATATCGCGGACCACCTTGATCTCCGCGGTGTTGGTCACATGGTCCACGCGGGCGCTGATGACGCCGCGCAAGCCGCTGAGTATGGAGCCCGCCCGGTTGGCGCAACCAGCGCACGTGATGCCGGTCGTTGCGAAGCGGTAGGTGACGGTTGAAGCGGTATCGTTGCCGGGAGTGCTCATGGTGATCGTGCTTGACGCTACAAAGCACCGCACACACGGTCCCCGTGACCTTATACCCTTCCGGAAAAGACTTACATCGGACTACGAGCCCACCTGATCCAGCGGGGTGCGCACCGGATGCGCAAGCTTCCGGAAGGCCGTGGGCGTCATGCCCGTGAGCTGCTTGAACTGCGCGCTCAGGTGCGCGGCGCTGCTGAAGCCCGTGGCGAAGGCGATCTCCGAGAAGGTCATCTCGCCGTAGCGGATCAGCTCCTTCACACGCTCCGATCGCTGAAGCAGGAAGTAGTGTTCCAAGGTGATGCCCTCCACCTCGGAGAAGAGCTTGCTGACCGATGAGAGCTCACGGTGGACGGTCTCGCGTACCAGCACGGCCAGATCCACGCGGCCGTCGGCACCGTGATGTATGCGGCGCACGATCTCCGCCTTCACCTTGTTGATCACCTGCGCATCATGTTCCAGCACAAGGTCGAAGCCCTGGCTTTGGAGGGCTGATCGCAAGCGCTCCAGCGCATGTGATGAAAGTGCTTCCGCCAGCTCGACCTCGCCCAGTTCCATGCGGATGGCGTGAAGACCTTGCACATCCAGCATGTGAGCCACCGCTGACTTGCAACGATCGCAGACCATGTTGCGGATGGTTAACCTCATGCGAGCAGCAAAGGTACCACCAGCGAAGGAGCGTGTCTACAACAGCGCCTGCGCGGGCACACTGCCCTCCACCACCTTGCCATCAAGCAGTTTGATGGTGCGTTGGGCATAGCCGGCGTCGCGTAGGCTGTGTGTCACGATGATCACCGTTGTCCCCAGTTTGTTGAGTTCGGTCAACAGGCCCATCACCTCCTCGCCCATGGCGCTGTCCAGGTTCCCGGTGGGTTCGTCCGCCAGAATGAGCTTCGGGGCGTTCACCACGGCGCGGGCGATGGCCACACGTTGTTGCTGACCACCGCTCAGTTGCTGTGGGAAATGCTTCGCGCGATGCCCGATGTTCATGCGCTGCACCGCCTCCTCGACACGCTGCCTCCGTTCGGCCTTTCCCATGCGCGTGTAGATCAGGGGCAGTTCGATGTTCTCCGCAACGGTGAGCTCGTCGATCAGGTTGAAGCTCTGGAACACGAAGCCGATGGTGCTCTTCCGCACCTCGGCGCGCTTGCGCTCGTTGTAGCCGCTCACATCCTCACCGTTCACCAAATAGCTGCCACTGCTGGGCGAGTCCAGTAGACCGATGATGTTCAGCAGCGTGGACTTCCCACAGCCGCTCGGACCCATGATCGCCACGAACTCGCCTTGGGCGATATCGATGCTGACATCGTTCAGTGCAGTGGTCTCCACGGTATCCGTGCGGTAGACCTTCGAGAGGTTGGAGGTTCGGAGGAGGCTCATGTTCTGTTGGTTGTTGGAACGGGGCGGATCGCTATCCGCACTTACTGGATGATGAGTTCGTCGGCGTCATTGAAGGCGGCATAGCGGCTGGTGACCGCGCGATCGCCCGGAACGAGGCCTTCGAGCACTTCGTACATGTCAGGATTCTGGCGGCCGAGCTTCACATCGCGCTTCACAGCCCGGCCTTGGGCGTCCACCACATAGACCCATTGACCGCCGGTATCCTGGAAGAAAGGTCCGCGCGGCAGCATCACCGCTTCCATGTCCTCGCTCAATTGCAGCCGCACCTGGAAGGTCTGGCCCCGACGCACGTCGGGCTTCCCGCCCGCGAAGCGCAGGTCCACATCGAACTCGCCGTTGCTCACCTCGGGATAGATCTTGAAGACCTCGATGGCGTGTTCCTGGCCAGCATGCGTGAACGTGCCTTGCAACCCGATGCTGACGCGGCTCACATAATGCTCGGGTATCCGGGCACGCACCTTGAAACTCTCCAACACATCGATCTGGGCGATCCGTTCGCCGCGCTGCTTGGTCTGTCCCAATTCCACGTTCAATCCGCTCAACTGGCCATCGATCGGTGCCTTGATCACGAGGTTCTGCAGGTTCTCCCGCAGGAAGGCCAGGTTCTGGTCGATCAGCGCGAGGTTGCTGGTGATGGAGCCGAGCTGGCTCTGCCGGAAGATGGAATCGCTGCGCACGTTCGCGGCCACGAGCTTGCGCTTCTCGCGCATGTATTGCAGGTTCTCCTGATCGCTCAGGTAGGTGTTGCGCGCCAGCAGCGAGTCCTTCACAAGGCGGTCGTTCACGCGCTGGTCGCGCTCCATTCGCTTCAGGTCCTTGTCCAGGTTGAGCAGGTCATCGCGCAGCCGCGTGGTCTGTTGATCCATGGCCAGCCGCGTGGTCCGCAGGTTGTTCTGCTGATCGAGCAACTGCGCTTCGCGGTTGATCGCATCCATGTGCAACTGCGGATTGCTCAGCTCGATGATGGGCTCGCCCGCCTTCACCATGTGACCATCCTCGACGAACCGATGCTTGACCGTCCCCCCTTCAAGCGCGTCCAGAAAGACGGTCTGGATGGGCTGCACCGTGCCGGTGACCGGAATGAACTCCTTGAACATTCCCCGCTGAACCGTGCCGATGGTGACCTTGGCCTCCTCCACACGGACCCGGCTGGTGGTGAAGGAACCCGCCCAGAAGAAGGCCATGAGTAGGAGCGCACCACCGATGCAACCGATGGCGATGATGCGTTTCCGTCTGGCGGGGCGTGGGTCGATGTGGCGATCCATGGACGAGGGACCGCAATGTTCCCTCGCACCCGCCGCGAACGGAAGCGGAATGTGCGGGCCAGCAGGCCTGGTGACGAACGGTTGAAACACCTGTCCAGCGAACTTCCGGATCTGCAAGGGGTGATCCTCCTATCTTGGATGCATGTCCTTACAGCGAGCACTCCTCTTCCTTGCCTGCATCCTGCCGGTCGTTGCGGCAGCGCAGAGCTGCGACCATGACTACGTGACAAGGCAGTTCGACGTGCAGGTGGAGAACGATGTCTTCTATGGCACCGCAACGCGCTTTGACGGAGGAACGGACAGCCTGCGCATGAACATCTACAAGCCCATCGGGGATGATGTGCAGGCGCGGCCTGTGTTGGTGGCCATCCACGGAGGTGCCTTCACCGGGGGGCACCGCAACGACATGAACACGATGTGCAGCTGGTACGCTGAACGTGGCTACGTGGCGGTGACCGTGAGCTACCGGCTCGGCTTCTACACACCCGCCCTGCTACCGAGCCCCTATGCCTATGATCAGGCCGAGGTGATCCGTGCGGCCTACCGTGCGCAGCAGGATGTGAAGGGTGCGATCCGTTTCCTCCGTGGCCGGTCCGAATTGGACAGCTCGGATGTCACGAACTACTCGGTCATGGGTGTCAGTGCCGGGGGGATCACCGCACTGCATGTCGCCTATGCCACCGAGGAGCTGGAAAAACCCGCGAGCTGCGGCGCTGCGAGCGCTGTCAACCAATTCCTTTCCCAGTACCCACGGCCCGATCTCGGCCCGGTCAATGGTGAACTGCACCTTGGCGAAGATGCCACCGTGAATGCGTGCGTCTCCTATTTCGGAGGGATCCTGGACACGATGATGATCGGAAGTGCCGACGACCCCGCCCTGTTCACCTACCACCAGACCGGGGACCCGATCGTCGGTTGTGGTCACCAGCAAGGACTGTGGGGCATGCCGTTCGGGATCGGCGGGAACTATCCATGGCTGTTCGGTTCCTGCGCCATGCACCCTTACGTGCAGTCGCTCGGCTTCAGTGACATGCGGTATGAGTACCATCCGCACACCGGGAATGCCCATGACATCCACGACCTGCCCCTGGTCGATGGCTGGGCGGCGGCCTTCCTGGCGCGCCAGTTCTGTTCGCCGATCACTGGGCTGGACCATGAGGCAGCTGCCCTTGAACCGCTCGTCTTTCCGAACCCGGCCACAGAACGGATCAACGTGACCCTCGAGGAGCAGACGACCCTACAGCTCCAACTGCTCGCCATGGACGGACGTATGGTGGCCAGGGGTTCCGGCACCACCATCTCCGTTGGGCATCTGGCCGCAGGTCCATACCTCCTCGAGGTCCGTTCCGAGGCGGGGCAATGGACCCGGTCGGTGGTCATTTCCAGGTAGGGTCGTGGCTTCGGACGGTCGGCTGATCGACCCGTAAATCGGAGGCCCCATGTTGACAGGATCAAGATCCTACCTACATTCGTGCCGCCCAACGGCCCCGTCGTGCTTTGGCGAGACGCTCGGGGTACAGGCGCAGAACAAATTAACCCGTCAGTAGAACTCATGAACATTTACGTCGCCAACGTGCCTTACTCAGTGAAGGACCAGGATCTCCACGAGTTGTTCGCCCCCTTCGGTGAGTTGACCTCGGCCAAGATCATCATGGATCGCGCCACCAACCGTAGCCGCGGCTTCGGATTCGTGGAGATGGCCGATGATGACGCAGGGCGCGCCGCCATTGAGGGGACCAATGGCAAGAATTTCCACGGCCGTGACCTGGTCGTGAACGAAGCCCGCCCGCGCACCGAAGGTGACCGCGGTGGTTTCGGTGGCGGTGGCCGCAGCTTCGGCGGTGGCGACCGTGGTGGATACCGTAGCGAGCGTCCGCGCCGCGAGGAGTACTGAACCACTTCGACTTCAAGCTGAAAGGCCTCCCGGTGACCCGGGGGGCCTTCTTCGTTCATGGCCCACCTGTGAAAGTTTGTTGATCGATCGAACGTGGTGCCCAACGTTCCATCAAAGGGCGGTACCGCAGGATGCAACCCGGTATTTTTGCCCACCCTCGCATGCCCCTCCGCTTCCGCTCGCTCTTCTGCGTATTTCTGTTCGCCAGTGCCCAACTGGTCCTTGGGCAAACACCATCGGGTGGCCGCGGGCCACGTCCGGCGATCGGTCGGATCTATGGCAAGGTGATCGACTCCAGCACAGGCAAGGCGGCCGAGTTCGCGACCGTATCCGTGAACGCCGCACGGGGGGACAGCCTGCTCGGCGGCACGATCGTCCGCAACAATGGAGACTTCCTGGTGGAGCAATTGCCCCTGATGCCGCTGAAGGTCACGATCAGTTTCATCGGCTACAAGCCGCAGGTCGTTCCGGTACAGCTCTCGCGCGAACAGCAGGAGCGCGACCTGGGCAACATCGTGCTGGAACCCGATGCCGAGGTCCTCAAGGAGTTCGAGGTGACCGGAGAGAAGCGCACCTCCATCATGCAGGTGGATAGAAGGGTCTATAACGTGGACAAGGACCTCACGACGCAGGGGGCATCCGCCGTAGAGGTGATGAAGAACATCCCCGGGCTCAGCGTGGATGTGGATGGGAACGTGCAGATGCGCGGTTCGAATCCGCAGGTGTTGATCGATGGTCGACCCACGACCATGACCCTCGAGATGATCCCGGCGGAGGACATCGAACGGGTGGAACTGATCACGAATCCGTCCGCTGCGTTCGATGCGAACACAACGGGTGGCATCCTGAACGTGGTGTTGAAGAAGAGCACCAAGCCCGGATACAGCGGTCAGTTGCAGGTGGGAGCTGGCAGCAATGATCGCTATCAAGCCGGCGGCAACCTGAACGCGAAGGATGGGCGCTGGGCCTTCAACCTCTCCTACAACTTCAACACCAGCCGCAACAACACGAACGCGCTCACGCGCAGAACGGACCGTTCATTCGGGGAGGAGATCGGCTACTTCGAACAGGACACGCGCAGCCTGAGCGGTCGCCGCATGAACGGTGGACGCCTTGGTATGGACTGGCGGTTGAGCAACCGGAGCTCGCTCACGGTCTCGAACTCCGTCCGCTGGTTCACCCACGACGGCAATGACACCCAGGACTTCTTCACCCTGGGCGGAAGCCAGGAACTGCTCACCCGTGGGGAACAGTTGAACGCCTCCCGAACGGACCGATCCAACTACACGGGCCAGGTGCTCTACAAGCATAAATCGCCCAAGGAAGGAAAGGAATGGTCCATGGACTTCACCTATAACTACGGTCAGCGGGAGAGCTTCGCTGAGCAGGACCTCTATAGTTACGGCACCGACGGGGGGGCGCTTTCGGGAAGCCCTCGCCTGCAGGACAACGTGGGCTGGAGCCATTACTCCTCGTACACCTTCCAAGCGGATGCCGTGGACCCCATCACGGAGAAGACCAAACTGGAGTACGGCCTGAAGGGCAGTCTACAGCCGGATCATACGGTGCTGGAAGTGTTCCTCACCTCGCCGCTCATCGGCACGAATGTCCTGGACTCCGCCTTGAGCAATGACTACCGGATCCAGAACATGGTGAACGCGGCCTACGTGAACTGGTCCCAGAAGCTGACCGACCGGTGGTCGTTGATGGCCGGTCTACGCTTCGAGCAGACCTGGTTCGAGACGAGATTGACGGGCACGGATGAAGTGTACCGGTATCGGTATCCGGACGGGGTGAAGAACCTGGGTCGTGCGCTGTTCCCGTCGCTCTATTTCGTGCGCCGTTGGGAGGGTAGCGAGCGCGAGTTCCAGATCAACTTCTCCCGGAAGATCAACCGGCCGCGGTTCTGGCAGATCGTGCCCTTCATCATGTTCAGCGACGCCCGGAACGTGCGGATCGGCAACCCGGCGCTCGCCCCGGAGATGAGCAACCTTGCCGAAGCCAACCACCTGCTGCCTTTCCTTGGCGGCAAGGCCACCTGGCTCACCTCCGTCTTCGGCCGCTACTCCACTGATGTGGTCACCAGCTTCGCCTCGCCACTTCCGACCGACTCGACGATCCTGCTGAACACCTTCGTCAATGGCTCCTTCGAATCCATGCTCGGGTGGGAGAACGTATTGAAGGTGGATCCGATGAAGGGGCTGCAGATCACCTTGAGCGGGATGGTGCGCCACACCAACGTGGCCTTGTCCAGCGCGCAGGGTGGCCTCCGGAACCAGGGCGTTGTGTGGGAGTCCAAACTGATGGTGAACCAGCGCTTTGGTGCCAAGGCGGACTGGACGATCCAGCTGAACGGCGAGTACGAGAGCCCGGAGGTGCAGGCGCAGGGTAGATCCATGGCCCAGTACGGCGTGGATGCATCGATGAGCCACGACTTCAACAAGCGGTTGACAGGGGTGCTCTCCGTGAACGACATCTTCTTCACCCGCCGGTGGGGCAACGTCATCGACACACCGCTGCTCTACCAGGAGAGCTACCGTCGCCGGGAGATGCGCTTCGTGCGGTTCACGCTCACCTGGAAGTTCGGGGAGCAGAACATGTCGCTCTTCCGACGTCGGAGCCAGCAGCGTACCGAACCTGGCCAGAACGGTGGCGGTGAAATGGACTTCTAGAGGGGAACCACCTCGAATCGGGGACAGCCCACCTGCCCCTGCTCGCTGTAGAAGTCGATGAAGCGCAGCTTGAAGAAGTAGCCTTCCGCGTCCTCCACGATATAGACCCGCGTCGGGTCGATCTCGTACGAGGCGCTTTCGAAGATGTAGGTCTTCCAGTCGTAACCGATCGCATCGCGCGCCGCATTGAACGGATGATCGAGCGTGTCGGCAAGGGACACCGCATTGAAGTCCGGAACGTTCATTTCGGCCACACGAACACCTGGAGCAGAAAGCACACCGGAAACGATGTAGGGCTGGAAGGGCTCGTAGAACTGATGCGTATACTGAGTGACCACCACGTCCCAGTGATCCCTCGCGGGTTCGATAGGTACCACGCCAGTACCGGTCCTATAGCAGGTCGATGAACGTGAGGGATCCTTCGGAACGGTCACGCTGACCAGTTGGCTGCCATTGAGGCGCGCCACCTCGAAGGTGAAAGCGGTGGCCGATACCATATGGAAACGGAACTTGCGCAGGCCCTGCGGCACACCGATCGCATCGAAACCGAGATCGATGATGTACACGTCATCATGCCCGCGCCAATCACCGATGGCCGTGCTATCGCGATGGCCGCTCGGCGCATCGATCCGTCGGCCGGCGGCCATGCCCATGGTATCATGTGAGGCGGTGATGTCCACCGGACCGATGTTCCAGGCGGTCATCATCTTCGACCCGTTCAGAAGGATCCGCCAGCCGTCCGTTGTGCTTTCGAAGGCCAGGTCCCAGGCCGTCTTGACGTTGGTGCTCACCACATCGCCTGTGCGCAGGTCCAGCCAAAGCTGATCCTGATAACCCGGTCCCATGCAGGTCTGCAGGGTCATTGTATCACCACGCACGCTCGTCGGAACGGGAAGCTCCTCCTTCAGGCAGGAGCTGAAGCCGATGATGATCACGGCACCGAGAAGGAGATCAGTTCGCATGCAGGCTCTTCTTCAGGTCAAGCTCGATACGTACGAAGGCAACGCGACCGGTGGCCATGGGAACACTGGTCCCTCCCCCGCTGTGTGCCCCGGTGGACATGGTGGCGTTCAGGTCCTTCACATCGAACAGGTTCTTGCATCCACCGGTAAGCGCGATGCGATCACCCCAGATGCGTTTGGTCAATGAGGCGTCGGCCATATGGAAGGCCCCGATGAAGCTGCGACCCAGTGTCCCATCCTCCTGCAGGGAGTAGTTCGCCAGCCTGTCCTGCCACTTCCAGAAGATCGACCCGCTCCAGCCCATGCGGAGCCATTGCTTCGTCAGTGAAGCACGCAGCTCACTGGTGTACAGGTTCGGACTTTGCGTCGCATCCGCTAGCGCATCGTGCCGGCCTGTGACCGCCGCCCCACAGGAGATCACCCAATGGCCATTGTCCCACCCGGCGCCGACGGTACCGCCCATGGTCCGGTAGCGACCCACGTTCACATAGGAATACCGGGAACCACTGACCTGAGCCAGGGTGATGAGGTCATCGATGTGGTTGTGGAAGGCCGTGATCTCGCTGGTATAGACACCCTTGTCCTTGGCATGCCGGTATGAAAGTCCGCCGCTGAAATTGTGTGATCGTTCGGCCCGCAGGTCCGTGTTGCCAACGATGTCGTGGTTCACGTCCACGAAGTAGAGATAGAGCTCCTTCAACGAAGGCGCTCGAAAGCCATTGGCGTAGGAGGCCCGCGCTGTGAAGCCATCGTTGATGCGCCAGCGCACGTTCAATGAAGGAACGAGCGGTGCACCGTATCGTGTGTTGTAGGCGTAACGAACGCCGGGTCGGATCGTCAGGTCACTGGTCGCCTTGTATTCCGCACTGGCCATCACGGCGTAGTCGCCGATCGACTCCTCGCCATCGCCGATCCGCGGTCCGGAACCGGTCTCCAGGTTGAGGTCGAAGCCCGCTTCATAGTCGATCCGGGCACTGTCGCGCGCCTGTGCGAAGGTCGCCCGGACATTGGTGAGCGTGAAGCCCGAGGTGTCCTGTTCAGCAGCCGCGTCCACCAATTGTTCGCCCAGGGTCGTGAGGTCCCGGTACCAGAGGTTGCTGTAGCGCACATAGCGGTTGTGCGCCGCCAGTGCATTGATCCTTCGTCCGTTCCCCAGCCGACCGGCGGCGTTAACCGCATTGTCGAAACGGATGGTGGTGTAGCGCTCGTCGAAGGCGGATTCGAAGTAGGGCGCGCGCGGCATCCCACGGCTGGTGATCACATCGTGCATCCCCTCCATCTTGTATCCGAGGTCCCACTGATCGCCGGTCCGACGATAGGAGAAGCGACCGAAATACTGTTCGCGCGGCTTCCATTGTTGGAAGCGGTTCGTATCCGCCAGGGCGGGTGTGAGGTCCACGAAGCCGGGACGGCTCGGGTCCCAGCCGGCGAAGAAGTTGCGGCCGGCAGTGAGCACCACATCATTGCGCCCCCAATGGCGCGTGCCGGTGGCGGTGGCGTTGAGCCGTCCGATGTGCTCCGCGTAGGCCGAAGCCTTGAACGTCGACGGCCGCCCGCCACCCTTCCGGGTGATCAGGTTGATCGTACCGGCCAGCGCGTTGGTACCGTAGTTCACGCTCAACGGTCCTTCCACCACCTCCACCCGATCAATGCCGGTGAGGTCCAGCTGGGCAAGATCGATGTTGCCGTCCTGCCGACCGATCACGGGCACGCCATCGATCAGGAGCTTCACGTTCTGCCCGCCGAGGCCCTGCATGCTCATGGATGTGCCGAGCTGGTTGTCCTGCGAAAGGCGGATGTTCAACTCATTCCGGAGGGCATCTCCCAGGTTGTTCGCTGCCATGCGCTGGATGCGTGCTGCGTCGATCACACGCACCCGATGCACCGCCTTCTCCGGGTCTGTGGGCGCGTATTGCCCGGTCACCACGAACTCCGGAAGACCCAGGCTGCCCGGCTTGAGCACGTAGGTGGACGTTCCTCCTTCGACCGGTCGCAGCGTATCGGTGATGGTGATGTATCCCACGAAGGAGACGCGCAGGGCCACCTGCCCGTCCCGGTCCTCATCGGTCACCGGGAGCATACCTGCTCCGTTCGCATCGAGCACCACCAAGCCGCCCGTGGAAGAGCCAACGACCTGCCAGGCGATGTGGGCGTAAGGCACCGACTTCCCGTCCGGGTCGGTCACGGCGATGGCATGCTGCGCGTGTGTCCACAGCGTGAGCATGCCTTGGGCGAGTATGAGCATCCAGCGCTTCACCAGCTACCGCTACGCATTCTTGTTGCAAAGGACCTGCTCGGCTGCCCGGCGATCGTCATGATCGTGTTGATCCGGACCGGGGTCGGACGTCGGGGCGATGGGACCGGAAACGGAAGGCCCCGACCAGATCGATCCAGCCGGGGCCCTACTCACATGAACGTTCATTCCACCACGATCCGGGCCGTGAAGACCCGGCCATCGGCCTCGAGGCGCGCCATGTAAAGGCCAGCCTTCACACCAGCCAGATCCACCGGTACGTTGTTCAGCGAGCCTGCGCCATTGACCACTTGCGCATGCACCAGCCGACCAGCCTGGTCCAGGATGGTGAGGCGACCATTTCGAAGCTCGCTACCGATGACCATGTTCACCTGGCCGTTCACCGACGGATTGGGATAGACGGCCAGCTGTCCATAGGCCTCCTCCTCCACCGAGACACTGCTCACCAATTCCTGGTTGAACGTGATGTCGCCGTTGGCGCTGCCACCGTAGCCGGTGAAGACCAGTTTCCAGATGTTCGACGCGCGGTCCTGTACGAAGTAGGTGCGATCCTGCACATACTCATATTGGAAGGTGGTCATGTTGAAGCTCTTCCAGTCGGAGCCGATGACGTTGATGGCCGTGTCGAGCTCGGCGCTGTTCCACATGGCCTCACTGATCGGCACGCCATCCACCTGCATGGCGGTCACTTCCTTGTTCTGCAGCACACCGGTCACCGGGTACGCGGTCGGCACCATGCTGATGTACTTCGTGAAGAGCAGGTCCCAATCGGCGGCCATTGGTTCCGGATCGACCGTGCCGTTCGTCGCAAAGCTGTAGTAGCCGAAGTTCTTCCCCACGAAAGCCGACTTCAGCAAGGTGGCCTCCTGCTGATCCGTACCGTCGATGGCGGCATAGGTGAAGGAATAGGTACCGCTTGCCAGGGAATTGATCCGAAGCTTCCTGAAACCACCATCCGCATCCTCAATGGCATAGATCCGGGTGCCGATGATGGTGTGCGTGACAGGGTTGTAGGTACCCCAGCCAACGCTGAGCCCGAGCGGATCCTCCAAGTCGTTCCCATGCGTCAACGCCCCAGCTGACCAGTACACCTCACTGTTCTGGATCTCCGTCCAGTTCTCGACATCCGGCACGGTCACCAGGTCCCACTCGTCGAAGGCGGCCGTCGTCTCATAAGCCTTCAACCCTTTCGCGGTGTTCACCAGGATCGAGGAGTTGAACGCATTGATCTCGAAGGCCAGGTCCCAGTCAGCCAGGGGCACGCTGGAAAGTTCTCCCTGTTCGAGGCTGTAGAAGGTCTGGATGGCACTTCCCGCGCCGGTGGAGACGGTGACGGATTGCGCCAAGGTGGCGGCGGGGAGCAGTGCGGCGGAAAGGAGTGTAGTAAGCTTCATTCGTTGAGTTCCTTAACAGACCGCAAAGCAACAGCCCACCACCGCCAGCGGACAATAGCAGGATCGGGTGAATGGCCCCTGTTCCGTCATGGAACTGCAACAACCTGACGGGCCGGACGGTTGCTCCTAATAGATGAGGAGATAACGGTCCTCAAGGACATCCGCTCGCGTATGCGCATCAAGGAAGCGGAAGGAGAGCCGTTGTGCCGGGAAGTTGTCGAGGTGAACCTCCCGGACGGGAACCAGGCCCGCGTCGATCAACTCCTTCCTATGGGGCGCATCGGTGTAGACCACCACACCCGGGGCGAGGACGAGCTTCGTCTCTCGTGCATCGCTCAACCATGGAACCGGATAGCCCGCATAGTAGTCCATGGCGGTACCGCTCACCTGCATGCCGAAGAAGCGCCCAGGACCAAGACCCTGTTGCGCAGCCCATTGACCAGCCTTCGCGTTCGCCTGATAGCGCAGGAGGTTGGGATAGAAGTGACCGTTCAACACGAGCCCCCCCCCGATCATGACGATGAAGGTCGCATACAGGATGCCCTTGCGGTCGGTCGCCCTACGGTACATCCACGCAGCCAGGGTGCCCGAAAGGAGCATGACCACGACGAATGGCCATCGGCCATCCGGGAAGACCGCGAATGCAAGCAGGAAACCCACGGACCAAAGAGCGAATAGCAGGAGCAGTTGGGCCTGCCGCATCCAGTTGGGGAAGGCACCATGGAAAGCTCGCGCACCGAGCACGGCGAAGAGCGGCAGGATCACGTACAGGTAATGCGGCAGCTTGAAGTGCGACAAGGAAAGTGTGACGAAGGCGAGGAGCGCTCCGATCAAACTGGCATGCTCGGGAAGCGGCTTGCGTCGGACCAGCGCACGCAACCCGGTCCAGGTACCAGCGAGCACGAACACCGACCAGGGCAACAGCTGCCATGGTAGTTCATGCGTGAAGAACAACGCGGTGCTGTCATCCTCCCAGCGGTTCTCGCCAGTGATCCGACCGAAGCTCTGTTCCCAGAAATAGAAGCGCAGGCCATGCCATCCGAACTGTTCATACAGACCGACCATCATCGGCGTCAATACGAGCAACATGACCGCAACCGCCACGAGCACCCGCGCATCCAGGATCCTGGACAAGCGTCGTGCGAGGATCAGCTGACCACCGATCGCCAGCAGAGGGACCATCAACCCGATCGGCCCCTTCGCCAGGAGACCGGCGGCAAGGGCGAACGCGCATCCGAGCAATTGCCACCAACGCTTCTGTTCGACCCAAGCCACTCCGAGCCAGATGGCCGTGATGACCGAGCCGGTCAGGAGCGTGTCGCAGCGCACATCGGTGCACATCAGGAAGAAGGCGGTGGAACAACCGAACATGACGGCCGCGGTGGAGGCCACCTCGCGCGTGTGGTGGAGCAGCGTGAAGCGATAAGTGGCGAAGATGCCCAGGAAGGCGAACAGCAGGCTCGGCAGTCGATAGCTCCAGTCGTGCACACCGAAGACCGCGAACGACAGGGCTGACGACCAGAAGAGCAACGGCGGCTTGTCGAGGTAGTCGTTACCGCGGTAATGGAGCTCCAGGTATTCGCCACTTCGCAGCATGTCCCGGGCCATGCCGGCGTATTGCGCCGCATCCACCTCCATCACATCCAGACCGGCACCGACGACGACGACGGCGACGATGGCCATCGTCTGTATCCAAAGGGCACGGCTGGTCACGGCGACGAAAGTACAAGGCTTGTTAATGGGGTGCTCAGGCCACAAGGGGGTCGTAACATTGCATGGACCACATGGGGCGCCGTGCGATAGCCACTTTGATGCTGCTGGCCACGTTGAGCGTGATCGGCGTGGTGGTCATCCAGCTGCTCTGGCTTCAACAGGCATCGCGTTACCGCGAGGAGCAGGTGGAGTTGAACCGTGAGCAGGGTGTCCAGCTCGAGAAGCAGTTCAACGACCGCGTGGTGATGGCCCTGACCGACGTCACGGAACAGATACTCTCCATCACCAAGGACCCCACCGACCTGTTCGACGCCGTGAAGCAGGTGCGGCCGAACTACTTCGCCGTCTCGATCAACGATACGGTGCATCCGTATCTGCTGGAGGCGATGCTCCGCAAGGAGTTCAGCCGGCGCAACATCCAGGAGGACTTCGAATACGGCATCTACGACTGCTTCACGGACAGCATCGTTTATGGCAACTACGTGTCCGTGGACAGCGCTGATACCGACACGGTGGCCCATAGCCAGCTCCAGAAGCTGGACAAGGACGGGCACTACTTCGGTGTGTACTTCCCCAGAAGGAGAAGCACCTTGTGGGAGGAGGAGACCGGTACC
>JAGQVR010000448.1 GCA_020437875.1 Flavobacteriales bacterium | reverse complement strand
TGATTTCCGACCCGCCTACCTGGCCATCGGTGGACTGCGCGACCGATCTCCCGGGGTGCCGGTGATCGCGCTCACGGCCACGGCCACCCAGCGTGTGGTGGCCGACATCCAGGAACGGCTGCACTTCCGGGAACCGCACGTGCTGCGCGGTGACTTCCGAAGACCCGAGCTCACCTTCTGGGTGTCCCGTGGCGAGGACAAGCTCGGGAGGCTGCTGCGCATCGCGGAACGCACCGCCGGAAGCGGGATCGTCTATGTGCGTCAACGCCGCGAGGCGCTTCGGCTTGCGGACCGCCTGAAGGACGCCGGCCATGGCGCAGCACCCTACCATGCCGGCCTTCCGATCGAGGAGAGGGACCGCGTTCAACGGGCCTGGAAGAACGGCGACGTCCGGTTCGTCATCGCCACGAACGCGTTCGGCATGGGCATCGACAAGGGTGACGTGCGCGTCGTGGTCCATTGGGGACCTCCGGACGACCTGGAGAGCTACTACCAGGAGGCCGGGCGCGCTGGACGTGACGGGCAGCCGGCGCATGCGATCCTGCTGGTGGACCAGGGTGATGGCCGGCGGCTCGAGGAACGCGTGCGCGGTGCGTTCCCGACCGTACAGGAAGTGCGTGCCTGCCTGCAGGCCTTCGCGGACATGCATCGCATCCCCCTGAGCGGGGGCATGGACGAGACCTTCGCGCTCGATCTGAGGGGCATCGCATCTCGGATGGGTGCGAACGTGCGCACGGCGGCCCAGTCCTTCAAGGTCCTTGAGCTGAACGGCGACCTCGCCCTGAGCGATGGGTTCCGTGATCCCTCACGGCTCCTCATCACCGGTCCGCCCCGCGAGATCCATCAGCTGCAACGGCAGGGTCATCCGGCCGCTCCGCTCCTGGAGGTGATCTTGAGGACCTATGGCGGCGTGTTCGAGCAACCGACCGCGATCGAGGAGGAAAGGCTCTCCCGCGCTGTCGGCTGGTCCGTGGACCGGGTACGTGCCACCCTTCAGGCCTGTCAGGAGGCCGGCCTGCTCGAGTACCGTCCTCGCTGCAATGGTCCCGCCGCCACCCTGCTGGTCCCAAGGCGTGATGCCGGCACGTTGATGCCTGACCCTTCCGTGATGCGGGACCGTGAAAAGCGAGCGCTCGATCGCATGAACGCCATGCGGTCCTACTTCGAACGGAACGAGATGTGCAGGGAGACCTCCCTGCTCTCCTATTTCGATGCGGTCCCTTCAGCTCCGTGCGGCCGATGCGATGTCTGCCTGGGCGGAACGAACGCTTCGCGCTTCAAGGCCGGTCCCGACACCGATCTGGAGCGTTCGCGTTGGGAGCGCGATCAGGAGGCACCACGATGAGACCCCGTGCGCTCCCCCGTTCGTTCTACACACGCACCTCGGTGACCGACATCGCCAGGGAGTTGCTGGGGATGGTGATCGTGACCTCGATGGACGGGACACGGACCACCGGGATCATCACCGAGACCGAGGCCTACGCCGGTGTGAACGATCGGGCGAGCCACGCTCATGGAGGCCGGCGCACCGCACGCACGGAGGTGATGTACTCCGAGGGCGGCACTGCTTACGTGTACCTCTGTTACGGCATTCATCACCTGTTCAACTTGGTCACCAACGAGGCAGGCGTGCCGCATGCGGTACTTGTTCGCGGGATCGTCCCGGACGAAGGGATCGAACGGATCATGGAACGCCGCCTCGGACGAAGGACGACCGGCGGTCCGGGAACGGCGGCCCAGGCGCTCGGCATCCATGTGCGGCACAGTGGCACCGACCTGATCGCCGGGCCGATCCGCATCGAGGATCATGGCCATCGCGTGATGGACGCCGATGTCAGGATCGGCGCTCGCATCGGTGTGGACTACGCAGGTGCGGATGCCAAGTTGCCGTACCGCTTTTGGGTGCGGCGTCCGGATGCGCTTCTTTCGCGGTGATGGAACAGCGC
>JAGQVR010000447.1 GCA_020437875.1 Flavobacteriales bacterium | reverse complement strand
ACCGAAGCAAGGCGAGGGTGACCCGGACCGTCGGGCCTCCTTCAAGGACTACGCCGGCAATTGGTGGAGCGTGGGTACGCAGCTGTAGGCCCCGCTATCTTTGGATTCACGGTTATCTGCATAACTCCCTTGCCCCGACCTGCCATGTACGCGAGTCCCTCCCGAACGGTCGTCCTCCTAGGTGCCTTGATCGGCACTGTACAGCTTTCGGCCCAGGCGTATTCCAGCTACTTCACCGGCAATGCGACCGATGCGGTCACAACGCCACAGGGTGGCCTCTGCCTCATGGGCGGCGCCACCGAGAGCGATCCTGCCATGGTGTGGTTCCTGCAGCGCGCGACGGGTGGCGATGTGCTGGTGCTGCGGGCCTCTGGAAGCGACGGCTACAACGACTATTTCTACACCGACCTGGGCGTGACGGTCAACTCCGTGGAGACCATCGTGTTCAACAACGCGACGGCCTCAAGCGACCCGTATGTGCATCAACGCATACAACAGGCCGAGGCCATCTGGTTCGCCGGTGGCGACCAATGGAACTACGTGAGCTACTGGCAGGGTACCGCCGTGGACAGCTTGATCAGGGAGGCCATCACGCAGCGGAACGTCGTGATCGGCGGGACCAGCGCCGGAATGGCCATCCTTGCCGGTCTTCGCTTCACCGCGCAGAACGGAACGGTCACCAGCGTCGCCGCCTTGAACGACCCCTATGCGAGCAACGTGACCTTGGACGGATCCACGTTCATGGATGCCCCCGGCATGGAGGGCGTGATCACCGACACGCACTTCGACAACCCGGACAGACGGGGCAGGTTGATGACCTTCATCGCGCGTTCGTATGTCGACAACGGTTCACCGGCTTTCGGCATCGCCTGCGAAGAGTACGTGGCCGTGTGCATCGGCGATGACGGCCTGGCGCATGTGTACGGGGAGTATCCGGACTACGACGATTTCGCCTGGTTCGTGCAGGCCAACTGTGGCGAAGCCTATCCGCCGGAGATCTGCACAGCGGGTGTTCCCTTGACCTGGGACCACTTTGGCATGGCCGTCAAGGCCTGCAAAGTGCCCGGGGATGTCTCCGGGAGCAACAACTTCGACCTCAATGACCGCCGCACCACGGTGGGTGGATCCTGGGAGGACTGGAGCGTGGAAAATGGATCGCTGACGACTTCCGTCGGGTCCGTGCCCGACTGCTCCATCGGTCTTCAAGAACTGCAGGCCACGGAATGGCGCTGTGTGCCCATGCAGTACGGTGCGCGACTGATCGGTGTGGAACCGAACGCCGAAGTACGGGTCATGGACCTGCTCGGGCGATCACTGCCCTTCACAAGGGCGCGTGCGAGTGGCGATGATGAACTGCATTGGACGGCCTCTGCAGCGGTGCTGGTGGTCGTTTCCGAGAAGGAACGGCAAAGGACCTTCCTCGTCGGTCCTTGATGCGGACCCGACTACCTTCGCTTACGATGGCAACCAAGAAGAAGACGACCGCCTGGGCACTAGCACCAGCCCCCGAGAGCACCGACCACGTCCGCATCGACGAGCAATACGAGCTCTTCATCAACGGCAAGTGGGTGAAGCCCAAGAGCGGGAAGTACTTCGACACCATCAACCCCGCCAACGAGCAGAAACTCGCGCGCATCGCGGAGGCCGGTGAGGCCGACGTGGACGCCGCCGTGAAGGCCGCCCGCAAGGCCTACGACACCGTGTGGAGCAAGATGCCCGCGGGCGAACGCGCCAAGTACATCTACCGCATCGCGCGCCTGTTGCAGGAGAAGGCCCGCGAGTTCGCCGTCATCGAAAGCATGGACGGCGGCAAGGCCATCCGTGAAAGCCGCGACGTGGACGTGCCGCTCGCCGCCGCGCACTTCTTCTACTACGCCGGTTGGGCCGACAAGCTGCACTACGCCTTCCCCGGAAAGCAGACCTCACCGCTCGGCGTTGCTGGACAGGTGATCC
>JAGQVR010000446.1 GCA_020437875.1 Flavobacteriales bacterium | reverse complement strand
ATCCTGGACCTGCGCCCCGACCTCGGTGGGATCCATGCCCTGTTCATCGAGATGCGCTCGGACGTCATGATCGTCACCTGTGGGCTGGCCCTGTTCTTCTTCCTGACCGACCCTTGGGCGGACCGGTTCGTGAAAGGGGAAGCGCGGTCGCCCGGTACCTGGGCGGAGTACGCCTGGTACGGTCTGCTGCTCGCCGCCACGTTGTTGTTCGGTCAGTATGGCGAGACCGAGTTCATCTATTTCCAGTTCTGACCGATGCTGCGGCGCCTCCTGATCCCTTCCGTGGTGCTGCTGGTAGCGGCCGGGCTGATCTATGCGGGCCTGTTCGCCGTGTTATACCGCGTCCAATGGAGCGGGCTGCCACTGGTGCATGGCACCAACAAGGCCCTGAAGTGGAAGGGAGGCAACAGCTACCAGAAGTTCAGGGAGTACGATCCGGACAGCAGCTTCCAGGTGGTCTTCCTGGGCTCCTCGCACGCCTACCGCGGCTACGATCCCCGGATCTTCACCCGCGCGGGCCACAGCGCCTTCAATCTGGGCACCAGTGCCCAGTCCCTGATGAACTCGCGTGTGATCGCCGAGACCTTCCTGAACAGCGCCAACACCGATCTGCTGGTGCTGGACATGTACGAGGCCGCCTTCGAAATGGACGGTCTGGAGAGCACGGCCGACCTCTCCCAGAACATCACGGTCGATCTCGCTGCGCTGCGCATGTGCGTCTCCCTGAGGGATCCCCGGGGCCTGAACATGCTGGCCCTGCGGCTGGCCGCGCGCAACGCTCCGGCGCGCTACGTGGACAGCACCTACGTCACGGCCGGCTATTCGCTCACCACCGATTCCGTGAAGGGCCGGATCCACTACGTGGTGGGCAGACCGCTGGCGGTGGAGGAGGAGCAGCTGGACCATTTGGAGGCCATCATCTGCTTCTGCCGGGAGGGTGGCATTCCGCTCGTGCTGGTGAACCATCCGTACCCCGAGCAGAGCGACCGGGCCAAGCATGAGGCTTTCAACGTGCTTCTGCGGGAACGCATCGGACCCCACGGCGTGCCCTACCTGGACTTCGCCTACGACCACGGCCTGCCGCTGGATGACCGCGATCACTTCTACGACCACAACCACCTGAACCAGGCGGGTGTGGAACTGTTCAACCCCCTGCTGATCGAACGTCTGCGCGAGCTCGGTCTGCTGGACCCCTCCGGCCTGCCCGGTTAACTTCGCCGCCGGTCCGCTGCGGGCGGGCCCCGAGCGATGAAGGTCTCCGTCATCATCCCCTGCCACAACGTGGCCGGTCTGCTGCCCCAGGCCCTGCGGTCGGTCCACGCCCAGACGCTACCGGCCGCCGAGGTGGTGGTGGTGGACGATGGCTCCACCGACGGCACCTGGGCGGTGATCGAGGAGGCCATGGCCGACCACCCGGGCCTGGTCCGCGGGATCCGTCAGGAGAACCGCGGTGCCTGCGCCGCCCGCAATGCCGGACTGCGGGCCTGTTCCGGGGAATGGGTGCAGTTCCTGGACGCGGACGATGAGCTGTTCACCGGCAAGCTCGAGGGACAGGCCCCGTTCACCGCAGAGGCCGACATCGTGGTGGGCGACTATGAGCAGGTGATGCCGGACGGGCTGCTGCTCACCGTGGAGGCCCTGTACGACCGACCCTGGATGGCCTTGGTGAAGACCCGCATGGGCACCACCAGCGCCAACCTCTGGCGCCGGGTCGCCGTGGAGGCCGCCGGGGGCTGGGACGAGGACCTGGCCAGCAGCCAGGACTACGAGCTTTTGTTCCGCATGTTGAGAAAGGGTGCCCGGGTGGCCTGGGACCGGCAGGTGGCCACGCGCGTGTTGAAACGTGCGACCGGCTCCATCAGCCGCACGGACGAACGGGCCAATTGGGAGCGCTACGTGGCCCTGCGCAAGGCGATGAAGGACCACCTGCTGGCACAGGACCCATCGGCGTATG
>JAGQVR010000445.1 GCA_020437875.1 Flavobacteriales bacterium | reverse complement strand
TCAAGGCAGCCGCAGCCGGAAGGGATCACCCGTTCCCGGGTCGGCAAGGATGAACAAGGGCCCAGACCAGGAGGCCTGCCACGTCATGCCCGGTCCCATCCAGGAGGCATCGATCGCACGACCCAGGCCATCGTACACCCGCAGGTGGAGCCCACCCTTCCCGTGCCAGGTGATGCTGCGGTCATGCACCACCAGTTCCCGGGCCGTGTCCGTCGTCCCGGTGCCCACGGTATTGCAGGCCGGGAAGGCATGGGTGTCCAAGGCCGCATAGACCTCCTCCTCCACGGAGTAGAAGGCGCTCGATTGTCCGAACTGGTAGGCGTACCCAGGAGCGTATCCGTTGGTCAGGAACACCAGTCCTTGACCACTGGCGGGGTCCAGGTACAGGTCGCTGATCAGCCCGTAGGCCTCGCCGGCATGGCCGAACATGGCCGTACCGGGAAGCACCACATCGAACCCGGGTTGGGCGGTGATGCGATGCACGCCCAGGCCCCAGGAGCGGAACAGGCCGTAGTAGTCATCACCATTGTTGCCGTTGTAGGTCCATTCATTCCCCAGCATGGACGCCACGGATGTTGGCTGGAGGATCTGCGTCCCGTTCCAGACTCCGTTCTGGAGCAGCATCAGCACCACGTTGCCGAGTTCCAGGCCGCTGGCACGGAGCCCTCCCTGTGGCGCGAAGAACAGGCCGTTGCTCCCGGGAGCGTATTGGCTGAGGTCGGGAGGTGTAGGCATGATGCCGCCCAGGTCGTCCACCTGTGGGTTGTTGTTGCGGTACAGCACGGCCAGGTGGTCCAGGTCGTTCAGGTCCTGGATGTTGTAGCTGCCATGAATGCCGAGCGGAAGGAGCACCTGCTGCCGCATGAACACGTCGAAGCGCAGGCCGCTGTGGGCTTCGATCAGGGTGCCCAGGATGCCGTAGTTCAGGTTGCTGTAGGCGAACCAGGTGCCGGGTGCTTCGGTGCGCCAGAGATCGGCGGTGTACCAGGCGCCTGCCGGAGTGACCAGTTGGGCGATGGGTGGTGGCGGAGCCGAAGCATAGGTGGCCGAGAGGAACGGCCCATAACCGGACCCGTCCTGCAGGCTGCTTTGATGGCTCAACAGCATGCGGTAGGTGATCGGTGTGTTGGGGAAGGAAGGGTTCCGCAAGGAGAACCCGAGTGCGGTGCTCACATCATCGTCCAGGGCGAAGGCACCCTGTTCATGCAGCTTCATCAGCCCGATGGCGGTGACCAGCTTGCTGATCGAGGCGATGCGGTAACGCGTACTGTCCTCCACCGGAATGCCGCGTTGCAGGTCGCCATACCCTGTATGGACCACGTCGCTGACCTGACCGTTGCAGATGGCCACCACGCTCATGCCCACCAGCCCATTGTTGGATGCCACTTGCTGCAGGGCGGAAGAGAGGGTCTGCCCGGAAGCGGCAAGGGCCAGCGTATGGCACACCAGGAAGAAGAGCACACGCATGGTCCCGAAAGTAGGGCTCCGGTTAATTTCGCCGGAACAGACCGGGCCCATAGCTCAGTTGGTTAGAGCAGGGGACTCATAATCCCTTGGTCGTGGGTTCAAGTCCCACTGGGCCCACATCTCCATGACAGCTTGCTTATCGGGCGGGGCGGAGTCTTCACTGCTTCTGCTCTGATCATTTCCTTAGAGCATTGCCTTCCAGAGGCGGTCCAGCTTTCGATCCATGGTCCAGAGCGGGTAGCCATGGGCCAGACAGGCTGCCAGGATCTGGCAGTCTACATATCCGATTCCTTTGCCTGCAAGGTTTCGGCTTCCAATGAACTCTAGCAGCGTTGAATCGGGCAGGGATTCGCAACGGGCTAGCACCTGGAAAAGTCCGGTTATCTCCGGCCTAACTCCACCAAGAGCCAGCTCCAGCTCAACCACGGCATGAAGTACCACATCGTTCTGTTCGATGGCGTCTTGCAGCGACTGAACTCTGAGGTTAC
>JAGQVR010000444.1 GCA_020437875.1 Flavobacteriales bacterium | reverse complement strand
GAATGGAACATGAGGGTGAGCGGATCCTGGCCGTTCAACACCGCACGCACCAGCAGGTCATTGGCTGCGGAAAGCGTGAAGGGAATGGTATCGGGCAGGCCCGTGGCAGGTGCGCGGAACACCTGTGCCTGAAGCACGCCTGCGGCAAGCATGGTCGCGATGCACAGGCCTGGACGCATGGCATCAAGATAGGCCGTTGCACCATGCCAGGTTCGTTCCGACCGACCCTGTCAGGGATCGTTCCCAGAGCTCAGCCTGCCGCGCTGCTCCCAGAGGTCGCCCTCACTCGCCTACTACGACCTGGATCACCTGATAGCCGTGATAGGTGTACAGGGACAACAGATAATTTCCTGCGGCGGATCCCGTGGCATCCCAAGGCACGGAGAGCTCTCCCTTGTTGCCCATGCCTTGGAACAACGTGGCGACACGCCTGCCGGCGAGATCACGGACGGTCACTTCCACGTAGGTATCGTTGACGAGTGTCAGCCGAACAGAGGCGGGTCCGACCACGGGATTAGGGCCTATCAATTCGAATACATGCCCCTGCAAACCGGGCTCCAAGGGCACTTGGATGATAGTGGAGATCGCGTGGTCGGTATAGCGGTAGATCTGCTGCCCTCCGACGTACATCACACTGTCGTTCATCCGCCAAAAGCGATTGAAGCTTTGCCCCACGGAAGGTTGGTAGCTCCATGTGCTCCCACCATCTGAAGTGCCGAACAGCAGATCATTGAAACCACCGAGCCAGCCCTGCTCCTCAGTGAGGAACCCGACCCCCTGCACGGTGCCCGTTGGAATGGAAGGCGACACCACCTGCAAGGTCCAGGAAAGCCCCCCATCGGTGGTCTTCAGATACTGTGGGTCCGGTGAGAGTTCCTCAATGGAGGCAAAGCCCACGGAATCGTTGAGGAACTGGATCTTCCATGCCCGTTCGCCCTGGTTGGCCCCAAGGCCTGCGACCGTCCAGTTATTCCCGCCGTCCGTGGTACGGAGCACCACCGGTCTACCCTGACCGGCCGTCAGGCTGGCCGTGCCCGCCAAATAGCCTTCAAGCGTGTTCTTGAAGTGAACATCGACCAGGTTGAACGCCAAGGTGCTCATGCTGGTGTGTGTCCATGTCGTTCCACGATCCGTGGAGCGCATGATGTACGCCGGACTGTAGAATATCCCGGTGAGGTAGATGGTGGTGTCATCCGCTACGGACATGCCACAGATGCCAGCCGGTACCGTGGGCAGGCTGGCGCTTATGTCCACCCAGGTAGCTCCTCCGTCCTCGGTGCGGAACAAGGCACTGCTCAATGTTCCGGCGAATCCGACCTGCTCGTCGAAGAACTCAACACTTCTGAAGTAGTAGTTGCTGTTGTAGAACTGCTGGGTCCAGCTCGAACCCGCGTCCGTGGTCTTCAAGATCTGACCACCACCATCCACGGCCCAACCCACACTATCGTTGACGAAGAACAGGTCCTCGAACCGCCAACTCAACGAACTGGCGCTGAGCACCTGCCAACTCCCTTGTGCGAAGCAGACGAAGGGAACGAACAAGGAACAGACCAACACCAAAGGACGCATGCGCATCCTGCAAGTTAGTGACCTCCCAAAAGACCAGCTCCCGCAGCTCTCCGAGCATATGGTGCCCTACGGCAACCGCGTCCCCACCGCCCCCCACCAAGGGTGGATCTCGTAGCCAAGCTTGCCACGCTTCACCCAGGGATCGCTCTCCAGGTATCCGACCACCTCCTCGCGGGTGTCGCAGTCGTACAGGAGCAGCCCGCGCCAGTCGCCGTTGTCGCCGAATGGGCCGGCCATGACGATGAGCCCGCGTTCCGCCTGCATGGCCTGGTGGTCCAGGTGGGCCTGCTGCACCGTGGCGCTGGTGGCGCTGTCCAGCCGGGTGGTGTCCGTGCCGGAAGTGTACAGCACGAACCAGTACTGCTTCATGTGGTAGGTGCTGTCCGCGATGGTGAC
>JAGQVR010000443.1 GCA_020437875.1 Flavobacteriales bacterium | reverse complement strand
CGTGATGCATTCGGTATCGGAACAACCCACCTCATTGGTGGCTTCGAGGCAGACCTCGTAGGTCGCTGCGTAGCCCGGATAACCATGGGCGGCGTCGGTGGTGAACACCGGCGTGCCGGAACCGAAGTCCCATGCGTAAGCGACCGCCCCGGTAGACGTATTGGTGAACACGAAGTCCGGTGCCAGCGTATTCGTTTCGGTCGGGGTGGCGAAGAAGCTCGCCTGGACCTCAACACCGGGTGCGACGTCGACGGAACCTGAGGCCGCACACCCGTCTGCAGTGAATGCTTCCAAGGTGTAGGTGCCGGCACATAGTCCGGTGAAGCTTCCCGACGTCTGTAGCGGTCCACCGTTCAGTGAGTAGGAGTCCGCACCCAAGGCCAGTGCGGTCACTGTTCCATCACATTGATCGGTACAGGTCTCACCCGTGGCCGCAATGGCATCGATCGTGAACGCTCCGGGATCCGCAATGGAGAACACCGCAGAGAGCGAACATCCGTTCGCATCGGTGAGGTACAGGTCGTAGTTCCCGGCACACAGCCCGGTGATGCTGGTGAACAACGGACCGGATGCACCGTTGGACCACGTGTAGACATACCCGGGCGTGCCACCGACGGCGGCTGCGGTCGCGGTGCCGGTGCACACCCCCGCGCATCCGGGATCGACGGTGGCCACATCAAGGCCCAGTGCCACCGGTGCGACCAGATCAGCGACGGCAGTGGTGCTGCAGCCGCCACCGTCCTGCACCACGATGTCATAGGTGCCTGCTGCCAAGCCATTGAACACGGAAGCGGCACCAAGGGTCGCACCGCCATCAATGCTGAAGGACAGCGGCTGGCCGCCAGAGGCCTCGATCGTAAGCGATCCGTTCTGATCCCCTGCGCAGGTGGGATCGACGGGTGTGATGAGGTCGATCACGGGACCCGGCGACTGGCCGATATTCACCACATCCGCCGCCGCACAGCCATTGGTGATCACCACGTTGTACACGCCAGCGGCCAGTCCTGTGAAGGAGTCGCCGGATTGGTAGGTGGCCCCGTTGTCGATGCTGTATGTGAGCCCGGCACCTGTGGCCGTGATGGTGATGGTCCCATTGTCCACCCCGCAGGAAGCGTCCGTCGTGG
Organism: Flavobacteriales bacterium; assembly: GCA_020437875.1. Classification (GTDB taxonomy): domain Bacteria; phylum Bacteroidota; class Bacteroidia; order Flavobacteriales_F; family PHOS-HE28; genus PHOS-HE28. The sequence goes on along the minus strand of JAGQVR010000443.1, from coordinate 865 downwards.
TGATCAGGTCGATGGTCGGCCCGGGCAGTTCCAGGATCACGAACTGTGTCGTGGCGCTACATCCGGTCGGATCCTCGATCACCAGGTCGTACAGGCCGGGTTGCAGCGCGGAGAAGGTGTTCCCGGGTTGAAAGTTCACCCCACCATCTATGCTGTATTGGAGGTTCGTTCCGGTGGCGGAAACGGTGGCCATTCCGTTCGGGTCGCCGCAATCGGCAGGGGTCAGCACGACGTCATCGATCGTGGGACCATTGGTGGAACTCAGCACCGCCTGGGCCGTTGCCGTGCAGCCCAGGGCATCCACCACCACGATGTCGTAAGTGCCTGCGCCGAGACCGGTGAATATCGGACCGGGTTGGAACGTGACTCCGTTGTCGATGCTGTGGTCCACTGCCGCCGGTGTCACCACGATCTCGAGCTGGCCATCCGTTGACCCGCAGGTCGGTTGGACGATGATCACGTCATCTATGTTCGGGGCGTTCGCGGCGGTAAGGGTAATGGTGCTGTCGGCACTGCATCCGGTGGCGTCCTGTACCAAGATGTCGTAGGTGCCTGCCACCAGGCCGAAGAACACATCGAGGGGTTGGAACGATGCTCCACCATCGATGCTGTATTCCACCGCGCCGATCGCCGTGATCACGATCTCACCGTCGTCGTTGGCACAACTCGGCGCCGTGCCTGCCAGTCCTGTGATCTGCGGGGCGCCGGCAGCATTCAAGCTCACCGTGGAATCGGCCGTGCAACCGCTGATGTCCAGCACCACGAGGTCGTAGGTGCCGGGTCCCAGGCCATTGAAGGCGGTACCCGGCTGGAACGATACACCGTTGTCAATGCTGTACTGCGACCCCAGGCCTGTGGCGGTGAT
>JAGQVR010000442.1 GCA_020437875.1 Flavobacteriales bacterium | reverse complement strand
AGGAGGCTGCCCGAACGGCGTGCAGGCCCAATTGACCGCCAACCTGGGCGTGGGCGACGTGGTATGGATCCGGATCGGCGATGCCGGCACCTCGTGCGACGGGATGAACATCGGCTGGTCGATCACCTACTTCGGCCCCATCAGTGGCTGCACCGACCCGAACTCCTGCAACTTCGATCCGCTGGCGACAGTGAATGACGGCAGCTGCATCCCCTGGGGAAGCGAGGACTGCCCACAAGCCCCGGACCTCACGGTGGACCAAGTGCGCTTGACGAACTCCTTGAACCTCTCCTACACCACGGTGAACCAGGGCAACTGCTACATCGCCGAAGGCTGCCTCACGGGTTATGGTGAGCGGGAGATCCTGCGGTTCGACACACGCATCGCCAACATCGGCGAACTCGACTACTACATCGGCACCCCCTCGGCCAACCCGGACCAGTTCGAGCTGGTGAACTGCCACGGCCACGTGCACTACAAGGGGTATGCGGAATACCTTTTGTACGATGACCAGGGACAGGAACTCGCGGTAGGCTTCAAGAACGGCTTCTGCGTGATGGACATCGACTGCAACGGCGGCGGAAGCGGTCAGTACGGCTGCGGCAACATGGGCATCAGCGCCGGATGTGCGGACGTATATGGCAGTGGCACCAGCTGCAACTGGATCGACATCACCGGCGTACCGGAGGGCACCTACACCCTGGTGGTGCGCACCAACTGGGACAATGACCCGGACGCGCTGGGTCGTGTGGAAAGCAACCACTTCAACAACTGGGCGCAGGTGTGCATCAACATCGACCGTTCTCCCACCCTGGTGATCACGGTGGATGACGAATGCGAGCCTTACGTGGACTGCCAGGGCGAGATCTACGGCCCGGCCCAGATGGACTGCCTCGGCAATTGCGCGGGCACGGCCTTGATCGGTGACCTGAACAACGACGGCTACCAGAACGGCATGGACGTGAACTTCTACGAGACCGGGATCATCGGGAATGACCTGACACCGGTACCGTGCAACGATATCGACCAGGACGGTGAGCTCACCGTGACCGATGCGGCCCTCATGTCCTTCTGCAACTACTGGAACATCTACAACCACCCGCCGGACAGCGCCGCGGTGCATGATCATTGCAACTTCCCGTTCAACGAGATCATCAACCCCTTCGACACGGTGCGCTTCACCATCGGCGCATTGAACATGACCGAAGGCTGGCTGGACATCCACGTGCGCAATGCCAACCGCCGCCTGCTCGGCTATGAGCTGCTGCTGACCGGCATCCAGATCACGAACGTCGAGAGCCTGTACGACCCGGTGGAATACCCCGCCACGCCGAGCTACGGCTTCGGCACGGGCCACCTGATGTGCCTGAGCGATGTGGACTCCACGATCCAGCGCGGTCCGGACTACAAGCCGCTCTGCCGCGTCCACTTCACCAACGCGGGCAACTTGATCTGCATCGACGAGGTGATCGATGTGGTGAACGAGAACTACCACAACGCCATCACCGAACTGGTGGACGCCTGCGCCACCATCACGGGCGTGGGCGACCGCGGGATGGACGCCGGCATCCGGGTGTATCCGAACCCCTTCACACTACAGACCAATTTGCTCTACCCGCCCACGACCGGCGAGGCCGTTCACCTGACGGTGATGGACCTGCAGGGTCGCGTGGTGCAACAGCAGACGGATGCCAGCGGGTCGGGGCGCTTCCTGATCGAACGCGGTGCGCTGGGCGCGGGCGCCTACTTCTATCAATTGACCGGTGCGGTGAACGGATCGGGCAAGCTCCACGTGGAGCGTTGATGGCAAGTGGCATGAACCGGAGCCTCGGCCTGCTCTTCGCACTGTTGTTGTCCTCGACGCTGTGCGCACAGAAGACGATCTGGAGCCATGCGGTGGGCAACTGGCGCAATGGTCCCGTGGTGTACATCACCCCGTTGATCGAAACGTCCGAGGCTGTCACCACACCACAACTTCTTGCCGACTACAGGACC
>JAGQVR010000441.1 GCA_020437875.1 Flavobacteriales bacterium | reverse complement strand
CTGCTGGTGAGCCACAAGAAGGCCGCGATCGATGTCGTACGGCGCAAGCTGCACGAAATGCTCGGCGAAGAGTTCGCCATCTACGTGGGCAACGATGCCTCTGAGCGTGATCGCACCAAACGCCGGATCGGCGAACTCATCGAACAGTGTGGCCATGGTTTCAATGAGCGGTTGAGCACGTTGAAGACCCAGGAAGAGCGCGCCAAGGTCGCCCTCCTGAATACGCTGACCCGCATCCAAAAGGAAGAACGGTCGTTGGGCTTGGCCCTTGAACGGACCAACGCCAATTACCGGGCGCAGGAAGACCACCTGCGTAACCGCGCAGCGTACGCCAGGGATTTTCAGGAGGGAGATCTAGCCATGGACATCTTATCGGCCCTGCCCGACGTTCCGGCACACTGGACCAACACCTTGGAGCGCTTGGAAGAAGTGCAGAACCAGCGCTTCATGGGTGAGGACATCCCGCGTAAAGACCTTCTCCGAGCACGCCTTGGTCTGGTGGGGTATCGTCGCACGTTCAATGCCGAATGGATCGCGGAGGAACCTTGGAATGCCCATCGCCTGCGGGCCCACTATGCCTCCATCCAAGCCTACGATGCAGCGCGGAAGGAACGGAAGCAGATCCACATCAAGTTGAATGTGGTGCGCCGCACCATCCACGATCTTCAGGTCCAGGCCGAAGAACAGTCACGGACCTACCTACGGACCTTGCTTCGGCGCATTCAGCTCGAAAATGCATATGCGGCCGGCGGCGACCTCAAGAAGTTCCAATCCCTGTTCAGACTGCGCAGACCAAGTCTCGTCAAGCCGCTTATGGAACAGGTCACCTACTCATCCATCACACGGATTTTCCCGATCTGGTTGGGTGAGATGCGCAACCTCGGTGGAGTGTTGCCTCTGCAGTCCAGCATCTTCGACATGGCGGTCGTGGACGAAGCCAGTCAGGTGAATATCCCCGAGGTGGTGCCTGCTTTCTACCGCGCGAAGAGCTTCGTCGTCGTTGGCGACCAGAAGCAGTTGGGCCTGGAAGCCGCTGGGCTGTTCGCGATCAATCGCACGTACGAAGAGCTCACTTGGAACAACTGTTTTGGAGGCGTCCGCGGCGCGATCAACTACGCGCAAGCCAAGCAGCGCAGATTGAACGTCAGCGATTCGTCAATCCTCGACTTCATGGTGTCACCCACCACAGGTTTGCACATTCCCCAATCCACCCTGGATGAGCACTACCGGTCGATGCCTTCCCTCGCCAACTACACGAGCCAGCAGTTCTATGAGGACGATGGTGGCCTGAAGGTGATGACCGAGGTCTCCACGAACCTTGGCAAGGACAGTTTCCGCTACATCGAAGTGGGCGGAGAACGAGCCGAGGATGGAAAATATGTCCTAAAGGAAGTGGATAAAGCGCTGGAGTTGGTTCGAAGCATCCTTTCTGGAAGTGAACTTGGAAATGGCTCGCACCTCCGGAAGCTGGGCTTCGAGTTCCCCAACCGACTACCCAGTGTCGGCATCATCTCCTTTACCACGGACCAACGGAATCAACTGAGGGTGCGCGCAGAAACCGAGATTGACGCTGTAAAGCGCGATGGCGTGCAGCTGTTCATTGGCACACCAGAGGAGTTCCAAGGCAATGAGCGGGATGTAATGATTCTGACCTTCGGCATTGGCTCGAACCAACGCTATGCCCGCAGCTTCTACGAGAAACCCACCCGGTTTAACGTGGCCACTTCCCGAGCGCGCAAGTACACATATGCAGTACTGGGCACATGCCCTCCCAATGCGCTTCTTCTTCGGCGGTACTTTGGGGCGTTCGGGTATACACCCACCCTTTCAGAACCTACAGAGGATGCCTCCGAAGCGAGCCCCTTGGAGCGGATGGGGTCACGCCTTACATGGACCTTCGACCCGCGCTTGTGCGAAAGCGAGTTTGAGCGGCTATTGCTCCATTGCCTGCAAGAGTTCATCGACAGCCAAACAAGGCACAGGTTGAAACTCTTCAACCAAG
>JAGQVR010000440.1 GCA_020437875.1 Flavobacteriales bacterium | reverse complement strand
TGGAGCTCACGCCGGTCTTCGATCAGCTCGTGGACACCCTGCCCAGGCACGACCAACCGGAGGTGATGGATCTGGCCCTGGCGAATGCACGCGCACGCCTGCGGATGACCACGCTCTACTACTTCGCCGGACTTCATGGCTACCTGGTGGCCGGCACCGGGAACAAGGTGGAGGACTTCGGCGTGGGCTTCTTCACGAAGTACGGCGACGGTGGTGTGGACCTCTCCCCCATCGCCGACCTCACCAAGACCGAGGTATATGCCGTGGCGCAGGAGCTCGGCATCGTCGAGAGCATCATGGTGGCCAAGCCCACCGATGGCCTTTGGGGCGATGACCGCAGCGATGAGAACCAGATCGGCGCGAGCTATCCCGAGCTGGAATGGGCCATGGACCTGCGTGAACGTGGGCTGGACCCGGAAGCGATGGCGCTCACGGAAAGGCAGCGCACGGTGCTCGCCATCTTCGACCGGCGCAAGGCGGCGAATCGGCACAAGATGGAGCCGATCCCGGTGTGTGGGATACCGGCGGGGTTGAAGGGGTGAGGACTCCCTGCCTGGGCCACCGGCTTCCAGCCGGTGATCTCAACTTGGCCTCACCTCTACGTGGGCACCCTGCTTCAGGTGTGCCGCGATATATGCTTCGACTTTTCCAGATGCTGCTGGATGCGTTGCAGGTCATGAAGAATATCGTTCCCCACAGTGGCGGGAAAAGCGACCGGCAGGAAGCAGGTCGACCGATCACCCGATCGTCCACGTATGCCCGCCATGGAGCAACGTGTCCAGATCACCAACGCCCTTCACTTCCTTCGCGCGCTTCACCTGCCCTTGCAACTTCTCCTCATGCGTAGGTCGATCGGCCACATAGAACACACCGAAGGGACGCGGGAAGGCACCCTCATGCCGCGGATCCTCGAAGAGGCGCACGAGGATCGAGGCCTTGAAGTTGTCGCGCTCGTCGTGGATCCAGCAATCGTTCGCTGAGAATTCCGGACCGATGTCGATCACGCGCGGCTTCATCTCCTTGATGCAGATGCCCTTGGTGCCGTTGGCGAAGGTGAGCGGCTTGCCCTGCTCCACGAAGAGCGTGTGCGTGGGCTTGCTCGCCTTCTCGGTGAAGACCTCGAAGGCGCCGTCGTTGAAGACATTGCAGTTCTGGTAGATCTCGACCAGGGAAGTGCCGCGGTGCGCATCGGCGCGGGCCAGCACCTCGCGCATGTGCTTCGGATCCCGATCCATGCTGCGGGCGATGAAGGTGCCATCGGCGCCCTTGACCAAGGCCAGCGGATTGAACGGATGATCGGTGCTGCCCATCGGCGTGCTGCGCGTGATCGCACCCTCCGGCGAGGTCGGTGAATACTGCCCCTTGGTGAGACCGTAGATCTCGTTGTTGAAGAGCAGCACGTTCACATCGACGTTGCGACGCAACAGGTGGATGATGTGGTTGCCACCGATGCTCAGCGCATCGCCATCGCCGGTGATCATCCATACGCTCAACAGCTCGGGTCGCACGCTGCGCAGACCGCTTACGATCGCCGGTGCGCGACCGTGAATGCCGTGGAGCCCGTATGTATCGAGGTAGTAGGGGAAGCGCGAGCTGCAACCGATGCCGCTGATGAAGACGACCTCCTCCTTCTTCCGGCCGCTCTGCGACAGCAGCGTCTCGACCTGCTTCAAGATGCTGTAGTCGCCGCAACCGGGGCACCAACGCACCTCCTGGTCGCTGCTGAAGTCGATCTTCTCCACGGGCGTTGTTCCGTTCACGGTGCTCATGGTTTCATCAAGTTGAGTACGGCGTCCTTGATCTCCGCGCTGGTGAAAGGCAATCCCTGGATCTTGTTCAGACCCTGCGCATCCACGAGGAATTCGGCACGCAGCAGCTGACGCAGCTGACCGCTGTTCATCTCGGGCAGCAGCACCTTCCGGTACTTCTTCAGCAAGGGGCCGAGCCCTTTGTTGAAGGGGAAGAGATGACGTAGATGGACGTGTGCCACGCTGTGCCCTTCG
>JAGQVR010000439.1 GCA_020437875.1 Flavobacteriales bacterium | reverse complement strand
GTCGCCCTTCTTCAGCACCTGGCCCACGGTGCGCGTGGCACCGAGCAGCGGCGTGAGGTCGGGGATGTTCTGGTTGTCGATGGGCGTGGGCACCGCCACGATGAAGAACTCCACGTCCTTCAGGTCGTTGAGGTCGGCGCTGAAGTGGATGTCGCATCCCTCGAACTCGGAGGCTTCCAGCTCGTTGCTCGGGTCCTCGCCGCGGCGCATCATGTCCACGCGCTTCTGGTTGATGTCGAAGCCCACGACCTTGATCCTCCGCGCGAAGGCCAGCGCGATGGGAAGTCCCACATACCCCAGGCCGATCACGGCCAGCTTCGCCTCCTTCTTCAGCAGGCGGTCATACACGTTGCTCATTCCTCTTCTCGTAGATGCGTTCGATGATCTCCACCACCTTCAGGCCTTCCAGCGCGTTGGTGGTGAGAGTGGTGTGCCCACGCAGGGTGTCCACCACGTTGTCGATGATGAAGCCGTGGTTGTTGGCGCTGCCCTTGTAGGCCCCGTAGTCGTTCGCGGGGTTCGTGGGCGCCAGCGTCGGCATCTCGTGATCCTTGATGTGGCAGTATTCCACCTGGTCCATGTACTGCCCGCCGATCTTCACGCTACCGTTGGAGCCGATGATGGTCATGCTGCTCTCCAGGTTCCTGTCCCACACGGCGGTGCTGTAGTTGATGCAACCGATGCCACCGTTGACGAAGCGGAAGTTCACCAGGCCGCTGTCCTCGAAGTCGGTCAGGCCCTGGTGGGTGAAGTCGGCGAACTTGGCGTTGATGTCGGCGATGTCGCCGAAGAGCCAGTACAGGATGTCGATGAAGTGGCTGAACTGGGTGAAGAGCGTTCCGCCATCCAGTGCCTGCGTGCCCTTCCAACTCCCGGTCTTGTAGTAACGCTCGTCGCGGTTCCAATAGCAGTTCACCTGCACTAGGAAGATGTCGCCCAGCAGCCCCTCGTCCACCACGCCCTTGATCCATTGGCTGGGCGGGCTGTAACGGTTCTGCATCACCCCGAAGACCGTGCGGTGCACCTGGAGGGCTTTATAGATGACGGCCTCGCAGCTCGCCTTGCTCAACGCCAGCGGCTTCTCGCACACCACATGCTTGCGGTGCTCGAGGGCCATGATGCATTGTTCGGCGTGCAGGCCGTTCGGGGTGCACACGTTCACCACCTCGATCCCCGGCACCTCGGCCAGCATGGTGGCCATGTCCTGGAAGTAGGGCACCCCCTCGAACGCCACACCGGTCTCGGCCTGCGGCCGCACGTCGCATACCGCGGCCAGCTCGCATTCCGGGTGACGCTGGATCATCTCCGCGTGCCGCCTGCCGATGTGGCCGCAGCCGACCACGGCGAATGGGATGGGACCGCTCATGGGATCTTGGATACCCGGCCGTTGTTCAATTGATAACGCTCACCGCTCTCCGGGCAGGTGGCCATGCCCTCCGGGTCGAAGGAGAGCTTGTGGCCATACTCGCTCATCCATCCGGTGCGCCTTGCGGGATTGCCCACCACGAGCGCATAGTCGGCCACCTCCCGGGTCACGACCGCTCCGGCCCCGATGAAGGCATAGCGGCCGATGTCATGTCCGCAGACGATGGTGGCGTTGGCACCGACGCTCGCACCCTGCTTCACCACGGTGCGTTGGTAGGCTCCACGCCGGTTCACCGCACTGCGTGGATTGATCACGTTGGTGAAGACACAGGACGGACCCAGGAAGACGTCATCCTCGCATTCCACCCCGGTGTAGATGCTCACGTTGTTCTGCACCTTCACGTTGCGCCCCAGCCTCACCTCCGGACTGATCACCACGTTCTGGCCGATGTTGCAGCCGGGGCCGATGGTGCAGCCGGGCATGATGTGGCTGAAGTGCCAGATCCGCGTGCCCTCCCCGATGGAGCATCCTTCGTCGATGACGGCGGTGGGGTGGGCGGAATAGGCCATTTGCACAAGGGGTCATGCGCCCATGAGCTCATGGGTCGTCTGCCAAAGGGCAGCGAAGGTACCGAAGGCACCCGGAAC
>JAGQVR010000043.1 GCA_020437875.1 Flavobacteriales bacterium | reverse complement strand
ACCGCAGAATAATTCACACGTCCGATGTTCGAGTCCGGCTCGCGCATCGTCTTCCTTGGCCCAACGCCGACCGCATCCGCATCGACGCTAACAACCGCACACTTGATATCGACCGCCGCAACAATAGCGTACGCGCGCATGGCCTGCTTCGTCGGTGGGCACCGGTGCGTTTCAAGTGGTTGCTGGGCTTGGAGCAGAACGACGCGCGCACCATCTACTACACCCCCCTGCCCGCCTGGAACGGCAACGATGGCTGGCAATTGGGCATGGCCGCATACAACACAACCTTCCCCTCCCAGCGCACCGAATGGGTCGTTGCACCGCTCTATGGCTTCGCGAGCGAACGCTGGGGCGGTGCCGCGCGGATCGAGCACCACTTCGACCGCATGCGCAGCCGCTTATTCCAGAACATCACCCTGGGTGTGAGCGGTCGTTCGGCCACGGAGTACCGCGATCATGAGAACATGGTGTGGTACGACAAGGTCTCGCCCTATGTGCACTTCGACCTGAAGCGCGACCCCTTGAACAAGCCGTGGGAGCATCGGATCAGCGTGCGGGGCGTGTACCTGCACAATGGCCTGAACTACCGCACGAGCAGCGCAGAACTGATCACGGCATCGGACGAACGCTACTACACCGAACTGCAATACCGCGCCGAGGACAAGCGCAAGTTGCACCGCTCGCTCATCCTGCCCACCGTCACGCATCATCAGGACTTCCTGCGCGCCTCGTTGGAACTGCGCCAGGCCTTTGCGCTGAACGACCACAACGATGAGATCCGTTTCCGCGCCTTCGTCGGCTCATTCCTTTGGAAACGCAACGACTACCTGGGCAACAGCCTGAATGCCTGGGGACTTAGCTGGGGAACGGAGGACATGCTCTACGACCACGCGTACCTGGAACGGAACGCACGCGACCACTTCACCCGGCGCCAATACAACACGCAACAGGGTGCGTTCAAGACGCCCTTCCTGCAAGGCGGAAGCGACACCTGGATCGGTTCGGTGAACATGGAGATCGACGTACCCGTACCCCTGCCGCTCGCCCTTTTCGGCAGCGTGGGCCTGGTGCCGATCACCACCGTGACGCAGGACGGGCGGAAGACCAGCAGCGCGACCTATTACGAAGCAGGCATCGGTGTCACGGCCATCCGCGATGTGCTGGAGATCTGGTTCCCGTTGATCGTGAGCGACCGCATATCCGACGAAGAGAAGTTCCTCGACCGTTCGGGGACCGACCGGATCCGTTTCATCTTCGCGTTCGACAAGCTCGATCCCACGAAGGCCATCCGCAAGCTGAGACCGTGAGCACACGCATCTACTTCCTCGGTGACTTCCACCTCGGTGTACCCGATGCGGCGAGCAGCCTCGCACGGGAGAAGCGGATCGTGGCCTTCCTGGACGAAGCGGCGAAGGATGCGACCGAGATCGTGCTCATGGGGGACCTCTTCGACTTCTGGTTCGAGTGGAAGCGCGCCGTACCCCGAGGCCATGTGCGCTTCCTCGGCAAGGTCGCCGAACTCGTTGACCGTGGCATTCCGGTCCACCTCTTCATCGGCAACCACGACATGTGGATCTTCGATTACGTGCCGAAGGAGACGGGCGTGATCGTGCATCGCGAGCCGATCGAACGCACCATCGACGGGAAGAAGTTCCTGATCGGCCACGGCGACGGGCTCGGCCCTGGTGACCACGGCTACAAGTTCATCAAGAAGATCTTCCGCAACCCGTTGTGCCAATGGTTGTTCGCACGGCTGCATCCGAACTTCGCTTTGTGGCTTGGCGATTTCTGGAGCGGCCGCAGCAGGAAGAAGAGCTATGAGAACGACCGCATGTGGTTGGGCGAGGACAAGGAGTGGCTCGTGCAATACTGCAAGGAGCAACTGACCAGGAACCACTACGACTTCATGCTCTTCGGGCACCGCCATCTGCCCATCGACATGGAGCTTATACCCGGTTCCCATTACATCAACCTCGGTGATTGGATCACCTACTACACCTACGGAGTGTTCGACGGGATCGCGATGAAGTTGATGAAACGTGTTGGAGACGGCCCGTTGAACTCGGACGTACGGATCAGCGGTGGGCCTGCGGTGTGAGCACTCCGCTTCGCATCACTTCCTAGCCATCCGCGCCACCAGATCCACCAAACGGCTGCTGTAACCGTATTCGTTGTCGTACCAGCCCATGATCTTCACCATGTTGCCCACGACACTGGTAAGCTGTGCGTCGAAGATGCAGCTGTGCGGGTCACCAACGATGTCGATGCTCACGATCGGGTCCTCGGTATAGCGCAGGATACCCTTCAAGCTCCCTTCCGCGAGCTGTTTGAAGTGCGCGTTGATCGCCTCGGCGCTCTTCACATTCTTCACCCAGCAGGTGATGTCCGTGATCGAACCGTCCGGCACCGGCACACGGATACCGCCACCACCAAGCCGGCCATCGAGGTCGGGGAAGATGCGCGTAATGGCCTTCGCCGCACCCGTCGACGTAGGCACCATGCTCACCGCCGCGGCACGCGCCCGGCGCAGATCCCTGTGCGGTGCATCGTGCAGACGCTGATCACCGGTGTAGCTGTGCACCGTGGTGATGAAACCATCCTCGATCCCGCAGAGGTCGCGGATGCCCATGATCATGGGAGCCGCACAATTCGTGGTGCAGGAGGCATTCGAGATGATCCTTTCGTCACCGCTCAGCACATTATCGTTCACGCCGAGCACCACGGTGACGATGTCCGCATCCTTCGCCGGCGCGGAGAGCACGACGCGTTCCGCACCTGCCGATAAATGCGCAGATGCCTTCTCACGGGTGAGGAAGAGGCCCGTACACTCGAGTACCACATCGATGTCGAGCTTGCCCCATGGCAATGCGCTCGGATCCTTCTCCGCAAAAGCCTTCACCTTCCTTCCACCGAGGATGAGGTGCGCTTCATCGTACCCGACTTCGCCCGGGAATACACCATGTACGGAGTCGTACTTGAAGAGATGGGAGAGCGTTGCGTTATCCGCGAGGTCGTTCACGGCGACGAGCTCGATGTCGGTGCGGTCCTGCAACAAGCGGGCGGTCACCCGACCGATACGTCCGAATCCATTGATGGCAACGCGGGTCATTCTCGAGGGTGGGAATTAGCACGATCGACACCATGGACCGGCCGTGCATGAGTATAAGAGAAGGTCGGATACCACGGAAAGGGCTCCCTGATCATAGATCGAAGAGATGCTTCTCGGCGTGGTAGCTGCTGCGGACGAGCGGCCCGCTCTCCACGTAGCGGAAACCTTTGGCGAGGCCCACTTCCTTGAACCGGGCGAAGCGGTCGGGATGGATGAACTCCGCGACCGGCAGGTGTGCCTTGGTGGGCTGAAGGTACTGGCCGAGGGTGAGGATGTCCACGTTCACGCTGCGCAGGTCGTCCATGGTCTCCTCCACCTCCTGGTCGCTCTCGCCGAGGCCCAGCATGACCCCGCTCTTCGTGCGCAGACCGGCCCGTTTCGAGCGCATCAGAACTTCGAGGCTGCGGTCGTACTTCGCCTGGATGCGCACCTGCTTCGTGAGCCGACGGACCGTCTCCAGGTTGTGCGAAAGGATGTCCGGTGCCGCTTCGGTGACGACAGCGAGGTTCTCCCACTTGCCTTGGAAATCGGGTATCAAGGTCTCCATGGTCGTGGCCGGGGTGCGGCGGCGGATCGCCCGGATGGTGCGGGCCCAGATGTCACTGCCACCGTCCTTCAGGTCGTCACGGTCCACGCTCGTGATCACGCAATGCTTCACGCCCATCAACTCCACGCTGCGCGCGACACGGGCGGGTTCGAATGGATCCACCGCATCGGGCCGGCCGGTGGCCACGGAACAGAAGCCGCAGCTGCGTGTGCAGATGTTGCCGAGGATCATGAAGGTGGCCGTACCGGCGCCCCAGCACTCGCCCATGTTCGGGCAATTGCCGCTCTGGCAGATGGTGTGCAGCTTGTGCTCACCGACGATGCCCGCCACCTTGCGGTAGTTCTCACCGATCGGCAGTTTCACACGCAGCCAGTCCGGCTTCCGCACACGTTCCGTTCCTTCCAGCGTCGCTGTATTCTCGCTCATCACACGAACTTCTTCCCGAATTGAAGGGCCAGGTAGAACTCGAAGAAGATCTGCTTGTTGCGTACTCCTTCCAGTTCCGCCATGATCGGCACCGTCTTCTGGTACACATCCACCATGGCACCGACCTCAAGACCTTTCAGGCCGGTCGTTTCGCCCGAATACTCAAAGCTCAATGCGACCCGCCCGAAGCCGCCGATGTACGGCCTGATCTCGCCCACACCGTTGAACCAGGTGGCACGGCCATAGATGTTCTGCACGTCGTGGATGGCCGGATCGTACCGTTCCACCGCGATGTTCTCATAGGGTATCCTGTCCGGCTTGCCGATCTGGAGGTACACCGGTTTCAACAAGCCGATGGAGGGGCCGATGCCCCAGAGGATGTTCACCTCGGCGCCCGTGCGGCGGATCTTATCCGTCAACTGCCATTTACGCCCGTAGGTGGGCCGCAGGATCATCAGGGAGTTCGCCTTGCCGTAGAAGTAGCCGCGCGCGTCCTCGTAGTATGGGTTGAAGCTCTTCACCTCCTTCGGGTGCTTCATGCCCACGATCTCGACGCCCAGGAGGCGGCGGTCGCGCGCCGTACGGTACTTGGCGTGGTCGAAACGCAGTCCCCAGCCCGATCCGTGCAGCACGATGCCGCCATACATCTCCCGCTTGAAGGGCACCCGGGTCTCCTCATAGATGGTCTGTTGGGCACTTGCCGGCAGGCAGGACCAGAAGACCACGGACAGTAGGAGGATCGCGCGCATCGCTGCTATGATCAACAAAGCTACGAAGCCAACGCTACCTTGGCCGGGCCTGGTACACCGGGCATCTCCATATGGACACCGCACATGTGACCTATCTCGGAGGCCTACGCACGGAGGCCACCCATATCCGCAGTGGGCGGACCATACAGACCGATGCACCGCCGGATAACCAGGGCCTTGGTGAAGCATTCAGCCCGAGCGACCTGCTGGCCACCTCCTTGGCCAGTTGCGTGATGACGATCATGGGGATCGCCGCACGCGACAAGAACATCCCCCTCAACGGGCTGAAAGCCAGGGTGATCAAGCACATGACCCCTGCGCCACGCAGGGTGGAACGGGTGGAGGTGCACCTCGAACTGGCCGGGGAAGGTCTTGGCGATCGGGAGAAGTCCATTCTGGAGAATGCTGCCCGGACCTGCCCGGTGGCACGAAGCCTCCGGGAGGACCTCGTGCAGGATATCCACTTCAACTACGTGTAAGCCGGGAACAAGGAAGCCCAGACCAGCGGCCCGGGCTGATGCTGCGGTCCGATGGGATCAAACGCGCTGGCCAGCAGGCACTTCGTGCACCTTGCCATAGGCCGGGCACGAGTGATGCGAACTGCAGGCGGTGAACAGGGCACCCGTCAGGAGGACTGCCGCGATGATCTGGAGCACCTTTTTCATCGTTCGTTCGTTTGTTCGTTGGTTGAACACGACCGGTCTACGTACCGGAAGTCACAAAGTTAGCCCCCGATACGGACCCTCCTTTAAAATGTTTCAACATCGGGATACGCGATCTTCGGGACCGGATGAGCCAGGAGCATAACGAAAGCAAGCGGCCGGATATTGGCGAAGCCTGGTACGAAGTGCTTGAGCCCGAGTTCCGAGCACCGTATTTCGCCAAGCTTAGGTCATTCCTTGTCGCGGAGCGCGAGGGCCATACGGTGTACCCGCCCGGCCCGCGGATCTTCGCCGCGTTCAATGCCACCCCCTTCGACAAGGTGCGTGTGGTGATCCTGGGGCAGGACCCCTACCATGGACCGGGACAAGCACATGGCTTGAGCTTCTCTGTGCCTTCTGGTGTCCCACCACCCCCATCCCTGGCCAACATGTTCACCGAACTACACCGCGACCTCGGCATACCAAAGCCCGGACACGGTGACCTTAGCTCATGGGCTGATCAAGGTGTGCTGCTGCTCAATGCCAGCCTCACCGTTCGGGCGGCCGCAGCAGGCTCCCACCAGGGAAAAGGCTGGGAACACTTCACCGATGCGGCCATCACCGCCTTATCAAAGCGACACCAAGGTCTGATCTTCCTGCTTTGGGGCCGCTTCGCCCAGCAGAAGGCCGGCTTGATCGATGCTGATCGGCACTATATCCTACAGGCTCCACACCCCTCACCGCTCTCCGCACACAAGGGCTTCATCGGTTGCGGGCACTTCTCACGGGTGAACGAGCTGTTGAACGCACAGGGCAAGCCCCCCATCGATTGGGCCCTGCCATGAACCACGTCCATCGCTGGTCCCTGGTGCTCCCCGCCATGCTGGTGGTGATGGTCGCATCGGCGCAACACAAAGTGGTCGTGTTCGAACCCGATCATGCACTTCCCGCCAAGTGGGTACGACCGGTCAATGTGGGCAGATCCAATGCTGCAGCGACCATCGTACGTGAACAGGTCCTCTTCCTGCAGGGTAAAGGATATCTCGAAGCGAGCTGTGACACCTGCTTCGTCCGCGGCGATTCAAGCCATTGCCCCATCGCGGTCGGTCGTCAATACCGCTGGGCCAGGCTTCGTCCACTGGGCATCCCCGGCGAACTGGCGAGCGAAGCCGGCCTGCGCGAGAAGCTGTACGAAGGCCAACCCATCGCACCGCGCCAGATCGCGAACACCATCCGGACCCTGCTGGTGCGCAGCGAGAATAGCGGCTACCCCTTCGCCCGTGTGTGGCTTGACAGCCTGCGCGAGACCGGAGATGGGCTCTACGCCGTGCTCCGCGCGGAACGCGGGCGCCTTGTGACCTATGACAGCGTGATCGTCCGCGGTTCCGTGCGAACCAGCATGCGCTACCTGCGAGCGAGCATCGGCATCCGGCCCGGCGATGTTTACAACGAGTCGGTGCTCAACGCGGTGGAGACGCGCCTGCGGGAGCTCCCCTTCGTCACGCAGAAGCAACGGCCCTACGTGCAATTCACCCCGGAAAGCACCAAGCTCTTCCTCTTCCTGGATGCGAAGAAGGCGAGCAGCATCAATGGTGTGCTCGGCCTGCAGCCCGATGCCAACACCGGCAAGGTGAGCCTGACGGGGGACATCGACCTGCGCCTTCGGAACGCGCTGCGACGCGGGGAGGCGATCGCGCTGAACTGGCGCAGTTTGCAGAACAGCACCCAGGACCTGAAGGTGGCCGGTAACCTGCCCTTCGCCTTCAACACACCGTTCGGGATCGATGCCAGTTTGAAGCTCTTCAAACGCGATTCCACCTTTCTCGAAGTGACCTCGCGCCTCGGCCTGGAGTACCTGACACGCGGCGATAAGGTGACCCTCTTCCTGAACAGCAAGACCAGCGATCGCCTCGGGTCCAACACCATCGTCCAACCCGGCCTGGCCGATGTGCGACTGATCAGCTATGGACTCGGCTTCGCCCGTGAGCGGCTTGATTATCGTTTCAACCCCCGCCGCGGACACGGCATCCAAGTGGAGGGGAGCGCCGGGCGCAAGCGGACGAGCCAGGCGGTCTTCGGTCTGGTGGAACAACCACCGGAGATCAACACGGTTCAACTGGAGGTGTTGGGCACGGCCCTCGCCCACGTGGCATTGGGCAGGCGGAGCACGGTCCGGTTCGTGGCCCAAGGCGGGCGGATGCTCAACGACGACCTCTACGCGAACGAACTGTACCGGATAGGCGGCCTGAAGACCCTGCGCGGCATGGACGAGGCCAGCATCACCGCTTCGAGCTATGTGATCAGCACCGTGGAGTACCGCTTCCTCTATGAGGAGAACAGCAACTTCTTCCTCTTCGTGGACCAGGCTTGGTGGGAGCGTCACGTGAAGGATGAATTCAGCACGGACACCCCGATGGGCTTCGGCCTGGGAACGACCTTCGAGACCAAGGCAGGCCTCTTCAGCCTCACCTATGCGCTGGGCCAGCAGTTCGACAACCCCATTCAACTGCGCGGTGGCAAGGTCCACTTCGGGTTCATCAGCTTGTTCTGAACCCGACCATAAGCGTGCAGTGCCGGCACACGCCTGCCCTTCGCCGTATCTTGGGTGCATGCGGCGCCGCGGCGTTTCGATGGTGCTCCTGCTGTGCAGCTTCCTCGCGTTCGGCGGAGGCCCGAACCAGGGACTGGTGGACCTGCTGTTGGAGTATCTGCACGCCCGCTACCCGGCGCAGGGCTTCGAGGATGATGTGCTCTATGTGTCCGTGCAGCGGCAACGGCTCTTCCATGTGCGTGGGAAGCAATTGTTACGCTCCTATCCGGTGGCCACCGCCAAGGCCGGCCTCGGAGGGCAGGACGGCAGTTGGCGCACCCCCACCGGCTTGCACCGCGTAAGCGAGAAGTACGGCGACGAGGTCCCAGCGCTCGGCATCTTGAAGGACCGCGAATTCACCGGTGAACTGGCCGATCCCGACTTCGCGGGCGTGGACAAGGACTGGATCACCTCCCGGATCCTCTGGCTGGAAGGACTGGAACCCGGCGTGAACCAGGGCGGCTCGGTCGACAGCCATGCACGCTACATCTACATCCATGGGACGGCGAATGAAAAGAGCATCGGGACGGCCAGTTCCATGGGTTGCGTACGCATGCGGAACGCCGATGTGATCAGGCTCTATGATGAGGTGCCTGTTGGTGCCCTGGTGGTGATCCTGGACAATTGAGCGGATGCGCGTTGTGCCGAGGCTCCCACGCGTTCATCGGTCGGTATGAAGGCGCCTTTGCCAACCGTACCTTCGTGCCAATGGACACCACGGCCCTTCTGCTCGGTCTTGCACTTGGTGTGATCGCAGGGGCGTTGCTCTGCCTGTGGTACCTGCGCGGCAAGGAAAGCGGCGTGTTGAACGTGCTTCGCGAGCAACACGCACAGGAACGGGCCGAGCTGGAACGTCGATCGAGCGATCTGGCGACCGAGGTTCAGCAGCGGGTGGGTGAGGTGATGGGACTGAAGGCCACCCTCGCTGCTGAAGAGGAGAAGCGGCGCGGCCTTCAGGAGAAACTGGACAACCAGCAGATGGAGCTCGAAGAAGCACAGCGCCGCATGGCCGTCGAGTTCGAGAACATCGCCAACCGGTTGCTCACCGAACGTGGGAAGGAGCTGAACCAGCAACAGCACGAGAAGCTGGACACCATCCTTCGACCGCTGCACGACCGGATCCGCGACTTCGAGAAGCAGGTGCGGGAAGCATACGAGAACGAAGGCAAGGAGCGACACCTCCTGAAAAGCGAAGTGGCCCGGCTCGTGGAGCAGAACCAGCGACTGAGCCAGGACGCGGACAACCTGACACGCGCCTTGAAAGGCGACACACAGGCACAAGGGGCCTGGGGTGAGATGTTGCTGGAGAAGCTCTTGGAGGGATCGGGCCTGGTGAAGGGACAGGAGTACAGCATGCAGGAGAGCACCACCCTCAGCGATGGCTCCCGCCTTAGGCCCGATGCGGTCGTCTTCCTCCCGGACGACAAGCATCTTGTTATCGACTCCAAGGTATCGCTGGTGCATTACGACCGTTTCGCAGCGAGCACGGACGAGGCTGAACGGGAGCGTCTGTTCAAGCAGCATGTCGACAGCCTCCGCGCGCACGCCAAGGGCCTTGGCGAGAAGGATTACAGCAAGCTCTACGGCGTGCAGAGCGTTGACTTCGTGTTGATGTTCGTCCCGATCGAACCGGCCTTCCTGTTGGCGCTTCGGCAGCGGCCGGAGATCTTCCAGGAGGCCTACGACCGCCAGGTGGTGATGGTGACGCATAGTACATTGATGGCCACCCTGCGGACCATCCACGGCATCTGGAAGAATGAGCGTATCGCAAGGAACCATGTCGCGATCGCCGAACGGGCCGGGGCCTTGTACGAGAAGTTCGTTGGATTCACCGAGGATCTTGGCCGTATCGGCAAGCACGTGAAGGATGCCAACGAGAGCTACGAAAAGGCACTTGGTAAGCTGAGCGAAGGCCCGGGCAACCTCGTGCGGCAGGTGGAGATGCTGAAGGAACTCGGCGCCAGGACGAACAAGGCCCTGCACGCGAAACTGCTGGAACGGGCGTTGGAACCCACGAGCGGACCCTTGGAATGATCGGACGGGAGCATAGCGTGATCATCATCGCCGCCGCACTGTTGGTGGCATGCTCATCGTCCGCCCCCTTGAGTCGACGTGACAACCTTGCGTACATCTACGGCAAGGGGAGTGCCCAGATGCCCTTGCAGGCCCGTGTCCACCACATCGGCGATGAACGCTCGCGCATCTACTTCAAGCTGAACACAGCCGACCTGCTGTACAAGAGCGATGGTACGGGCGGGCTGTTCCACGCGAAGGTCCGCATCCGGTATGAGGCGTACGATTCCTTCGGTGCGAAGGCGCCCTTGGACAGTGCGAGCACCTTGATCGATGACTCGAGCCCCGAACCAACGGAGGAAAAAGACCTGATCGGCAGCATGGACCTGCGCCGCACCCACCAACATCCCTTCGTCCTGAAAGTGGTGGCCCATGACCTGAACCGCGACCTGGAGAGTGCGGTCTTCCTGCGTGTGGAGCGCGATGGCGAACTGACCAGCCAGTCCTTCATGCCCGTGGACACGAGTCACGGCCTGCCGTACTTCACCGACCATTTCAAGGGAGGGACGGTGCGCGTACGTTGTGAGGTGTGCACAGGAAAGGAACTGACGGTCAGACATCACCCTGCACGGACCACGCTTCCCGCGCCGGTCTTCACCTCCACCCCGCCAGTTGACCCCGCGATCAACGCACCGGCCGACTCGACATTCCGCGTAAGGGTCGATGCGGACGGGCACTTCAAACTGGACCTGAGGCGACCGGGCGCCTACCGGATCCTGACGGATACCAGTGCCGCCCCAAGCTACTCGCTCCACTCCATCACCGAGGCGTACCCCATCGTGACCACCACGGATGACCTGCTGAAACCGCTGCGTTACATCACGTCGAACCAGGAATACGACCGGATCGTGCGGAGCGATGATGTCCGGAAGGCGATCGAACGGTTCTGGGTGGATGCGGCCGGTGACCGGGAGCGCGGACGTGAGGCGATCCGGATCTATTACGGACGGGTGGAGAACGCGAACCGGCACTTCACCGCCGAAGCGGAAGGGTGGCGGACGGATCGTGGATTGGTCCATATCATATTCGGCGTTCCCACCTCGATCTACAAGACCGACCTCGGTGAGACCTGGATCTACGGCGAGGAGAACAACCTGATGAGCCTGGTGTTCAACTTCAAGCGACGCGATCAATCCACCGACATGAACGACCTGGTCCTCGAGCGCGACCCGCTCCTGAAGGGCGCCTGGTACCGCAATGTGGAGAGTTGGCGGAACGGACGTGTCTACCAGAACTAGGCGGCCGGTCTCGTCCGAAGCATCACCTTTGCACCATGGCAGCGAACGACATGGTATGCGGGGTTTGGCCGGTGATAGAAGCCTTGCGCGCCGGCAAGAACATCGAAAAGCTGCTGATCCGCCGGGAAGCCGGGGGCGATGGGATCAAGGAGATCCGACAACTGGCCATGGACCGCCAGATCCCCTGGCAACCGGTCCCTGTTGAGAAGCTGGACCGCCTCACCCGCACCGAGCACCAGGGTGTGATCGCCTTCCTGAGCCAGGTGGAGGAGCAGGATCTCAATGAGGTGATCACACGCGCCTACGAGAACGGAGAAACTCCCCTCGTGCTCGCCCTGGACAGCGTGACCGATGTGCGGAACATGGGTGCCATCGCGCGCAGTGCGGAGTGTTTCGGCGTGCATGCCCTGCTCGTTCCGAAGATGGGTACCGCCAGGCTCGGCCCCGATGCGGTGAAAAGCTCCGCAGGTGCCCTGCTCAGGAAACCCGTTTGCAGGGTCTCCCGCCTGACCGATGGGTTGCGTGCCGCCCGTGACCACGGCATGCGCATCGTGGCATGCACGGAAAAAGGAGCCACTGAGCTCGCCGATTCCGACCTCTCCGGCCCATTGGTCATCGTGATGGGCGCCGAGGATGAGGGTATCAGCGATGCGGTCCTCCGCATGGCGGACGAGCTTGTGCGGATCCCCATGGCCGGATCCATCGGCTCCCTGAACGTATCTGTGGCCACGGGGATCATCCTGCATGCTGCGCTCAGCCAGCGCCTGACCAAGGCCTGACATCGGCTTCCGAGCCCACCGGACCCTGCCGGTCGTACCGTACCGCGCATTGGTCCGCGGTGGAACCTTTCCCATCGAACGGGGGTATAAACGCGACGGGCCGTTCCGGAAGGAGCGCTTATGGACCACTCGACCATGGGCGCCAGGCTCGATCAGACCATGAACAACGCCCTCCTCTTCCGTTGCGCGCTCTGGATCCTGGGTATCATCCCATGCTGCTCGTACGCGCAGGCCCAACAACCGGAACGCCTCACCCTCCAACTGGAGGGCCTGACCAGCGATCACCGGGATGCCATGGCACGCGACCTGGCGACATCGGGTGAAGCCCGTATCGCCTTCGCCTGTGTGCCCGCCGGCATCATCGTGCTCGAGGGTGCGGGTGGAACGAGCCGATCCCGTTTGGAAGAACGCGGCCGCGAACTGGTGACCGGGCGATCGCTCGTGCTCCGGCGCAGCGAACCACAAGGAAGCATCGCCCAGGCTGAGGTGGCCTGCGCCCAAGTACGTGACCGATGACCTGGAGCACGTTCATGTTCCGTAACGCGCATAACCTCATCCAAGGTGTCTTCGCCGCACTAGCGGTGGTCTGCTTGCACCCTGCTTCAGCGCAGCTGACGGTAGCACCGCAGACGGACCTGCAAGCGCTGGCTACAAGCATCGCAGGAACCGGAGTAAGCATCTCCAACCCGGTGATCAATTGTCACTCGGAAGGCTATGGCACATTCACTTACACGGGTAATGTGCTCGGCCTGCCTGAAGGAGTGCTCCTCACCTCTGGCAGGATCAATAATGCCGTTGGCCCGAACAATGCGGAGAACAAGACCTTCGAGGCCAACACGAGCGGCAATTCCCTCCTGAACGTGGTCACCGGGCGTACGACCCGCGACGCGTGCCTGTTCGAGTTCGACCTCATACCGAGCGGGGACAGCCTCCGCTTCAACTTCGTCTTCGCCAGTGAGGAATACAATGAGTGGGTCGGATCACAGTACAATGATGTGTTCGGCTTCTTCATCAGTGGACCGGGCATCACCGGCGACCCGGGCATCGGCAACGACCACAACATCGCGCGCATCCCGGGCACGAACCAGGCCGTCACGATCAACAACGTGAACAATGGCTCGAACCAGTCCCACTATTACGACAATGCCGGTGGCCAGCACATCCAGTACGATGGAATGACCCGCGGGCTGTACGCCGAATCCGTTGTACAGCCCTGCCAGCCATATCACCTGAAGCTCGTGGTAGCGGACGCGTCGGACAGGAAGTTCGACAGCGGGGTCTTCATCGAGAAGATCCGCAGCAATCAAGTGGTGATGTCCAAGGGAACGCTGAGCGGATCGTCGAACATGGTCGAAGGATGCAACCCAGGCTGGGTCCGCTTCACCCGACCGGTGGCTCAACCGAGCGCGTTGGACCTCACCTATCACCTCCGTGGAACGGCCACGAACGGCGCTGACTACAACGCCATCGGCGACCCGGACCCCAACGTAGCGAAGACCGTGACGATCCCAGCGAACCAGACCTCGGTGACGGTCGCCGTGAACCCGATCCCTGATGGGATCACAGAGCCAACGGAGAACCTGCTCTTCATACTGGGGAACCCGCTGTGCACCAATATGAACCTCGATTCACTTGTGTTCGAGATCAGCGATTCGCTCGCGGCCACCCTGGTGCCTGCGACCGCGACCATCTGTCGGGGTGATTCGGTGCGCCTCACCGCGAGCGGTGGCAGTAGTTACCTCTGGAGCCCGACGACCGGTCTGAACGCCACCAACACGGCTTCCACCTGGGCCCGACCAACAAGCACGACCACCTATTCCGTGACCGTGACGGAAGGCGCCTGTTCGCGCACCTTGAGCCGCATGGTCCGTGTCAGCGACATCCAACTGAGCGCCACGAGCACCCGGCCGCTTTGCAACGGCCAGACCAACGGTGCCATCAACCTGACCGCAGCAGGTGGTATACCACCGTACAGCTTCAACTGGACCGGACCGAACGGTTTCACGGCCACCTCGGAGGATCTCGTGAACATCGCATCGGGATCCTATACAGTGATCGTGACGGATGCGAACGGTTGCATGCGTTCACAGGCCTTCAGCGTCAGCGGCCCCGCTCCACTGACCGGGAGCCTCTCCCCAAGCATCCAGCCGTTCGGTGAGAACATCGCCTGTCACGGCGGGAACACCGGGACGCTCAACCTCGCGTTGAATGGTGGCACGGCACCGTACGCCGTGCAATGGACTGGTCCGAATGGATTCAGCTCGACCAACCAGAACATCAGTGGTCTGCGAGCCGGAACGTACTCCGTGGTCGTGACGGACGCGAACGGTTGCGCTTACAATGCCGGGTTCGCCATGACGGAACCCAGCGCGATCACACCGACGATCAGTAACGTATCACATGTTGCCTGCTTTGGGGTCAACAACGGCGGGGCGACCGCTTCCGCGACAGGTGGACTCCAGCCCTA
>JAGQVR010000438.1 GCA_020437875.1 Flavobacteriales bacterium | reverse complement strand
CTGGCCGATGTGGTGCAACTGCTGCCCGACTTCCTGACGAAGGACCTGAAGCGCTACACCATGAAGGGCGAGGTGGACCTGGCCGTACGCTACGCCGGACCACTGGATGGTCCACAGCTGTCCGTCGGCGCCAAATTGGTGAAGGGCAAACTGAAGGAATCGAAGAGCGGCATCGCCTTCACCGATGTGTTCGGGGAACTGGCACTGGACCTCAACGCGAAAGGGGTTCCGAGCAAGTTGGTCGTGAAGGATTTCTCCGCGAAGAGCGCGCATGGCACCATCAACGGAGACTGGCAGAGCAATGGTCTTACGAACGCCGCTGTGAAGGCCGACCTGCGCGGGGACATCGCCCTGGCCGAACTCCTGCGCTTCGCCCAAGTGGACACTTTGGAACAGGTGAGCGGGCGCCTGAAGGCGGACCTGCATGTGAACGGACGCCTGCGTGACATGGGCGATATCCGGCCCGCTGACCTGCGCGCGCTGACCATCACCGGCACGCTTGCTTCCCGCGACGCCACCTTGAAGATGAAGGGCGTGCGCCATCGCGTGGAACACCTCGACGCCGACCTCAGCTTGCATGGCAATGATGCCACGGTCCAGGGCCTCAAGGCCGAACTGCAAGGCAGTGCCGTCACCCTCAGCGGCACCCTCCGCAACCTGGTCCCCTATCTGCTCTTCGACGATCAACGGCTGGTGATCGAGGCGCGTGGTGCCTCCCCGCGCATCGACCTTGCTGCCTTGGTGAGCAGGGAGGGATCCACCAGCGGGAAGGATTATCGCCTCACGCTGCCGGCCTCCATCGAGCTGGACCTGCAGGCGAAGGTGGATGAGCTCGTCTTCGAGGAATTCGCCGCCACCGGGATCAATGGAACGGTGCGGATGAAGGGCAAGGTGTTGCGCATCGAACCCATGCGCTTCCAGACCGCGAACGGGCAGGTGAACGGGCGCTTTGAACTGGACGCGCGCGATGCTTCCCGCAACTACCCGCTCGCCATCAACGCCACGATGGACGGCATCGAGCTGAAGCAGCTCTTCCGCGAGTTCCAGGACTTCGGCCAGGACTTCATCGGTCACCGGCACATCAGCGGGCGCACCCATGCCGAAGTGGCCTTCCAGGCGCCGCTCTCGCCCGGCATGGCATTGGACATGGACCGGCTGGTCTGCGTGCTGGACCTGCGCGTGGATGACGGTGCCATCAAGGGACACGCCCCACTCCTCCAGGTGGCCGATCACCTCCAGAAGAACAAACTCGTCGCGCCCTTCGTGGACATTCCGGAGCTGCGCCGCCGCCTCGGCGATGTGCGCTTCGCGCGACTGGAGAACCAGATCGAGATCCGCAATGGAGCCGTGCACATCCCGCAGATGCTCGTGAGCAGCTCGGTGATGGACATCGAAATGAGCGGCACGCACTGGTTCGACGACCGCATCGATCATCACCTGAACTTCCGCCTGAGCGACCTCTTCCGCAAGTCGGCGGTGGATGATGAGTTCGGGCCGGTGGTGGACGATGGCACCGGCATGCGCATCTTCCTGCACATGTACGGCACGGCCAGCGATCCGCAGTTCGGGAACGATGGGGCCATGGCCGCGGCCAAGCGGAAGAAACAGTTCCAGGAGGAGAAACAGGAGCTGAAGCAGATCCTCCGCGAAGAACTCGGTCTCTTCAAGGGGAAGACCCAGCCCACCGCGACAACGAGCCAGACCGACCCCGCAGCACCGCGTTTCGAAGTAGTGCCGGATGGCACCGCCGATCCCCTCGCTGGTGCACAAGCTCCGAAGCCCCAGGAACGCAAGGGTCTCGGTCGCCTGTTGAAGGATGACACCGACAAGGAGAAAGTGATCTTCGAGGTGGAATGAGGGAGGGTCGTTCAGTGAGCGGGTGAAAGGGTGCGCGGGCGGCCATATTTCATCCTCGCACCTTCGCACGGATCGGACACACTCCCGAACTTCACACCCTTCCATGGACCTCTATTCCCGCAAGCAACGGTGGAAGCTCGTGCTCGCCGTGGTGGCCA
>JAGQVR010000437.1 GCA_020437875.1 Flavobacteriales bacterium | reverse complement strand
TGTTGCGCTACCACGTGGTGCGCAACCCCGTCCTGGTGTGGCTGCCGAAGGGTCCGGATACCGGCATCCGCTCGGAGCGCCTTTTCACGGTGGTGGAGTAGGAAGTCGTCCGTGGTCGTTCGATGGAAGAAGCGAAGCACACCGCGGACCAGGACGCAACTCCCGGATCTTCCGGCATCATCGGTCGCCTGTGGCGGAACGAATGGCTGAAGGCCTTCGTGCTGGCGCTGCTGGTGCTTCTCTTCGTACACGCGTTCGTGGTGCGCTGGGTGATCGTGGAGAGCACGAGCATGTTCGCCACCCTGAAGCCGGGTGACCTGATCCTTATCCAGCGCTGGCCTTTGTGGACGGGACTTTCGCGTGGCGACATCGTGGTGTTCCGCGACCCGTTGAAGGACGATGTGAGCATGGCGCGCCGTCCTTTGTTGGTGAAGCGTATCGCCGGAATGCCGGGCGACCGCGTGGAGCTGAAGCATGCCGAACTGATGGTGAACGGGCGCAAGCAGCCCAACACGGTCCACGCCACCCAGGCCTATCTCGTCCGCTTGCGCGATGAGCACTTCGCCGACAGCCTGCTGATCCACCTCGGCCTGCCAACGCGCATGAAGCAACCCGGACGGTCATTCATGGAGCTCCCCTTGAACGAGGAGCTGGCGGACCAGGTGGTGCGGCTGCCGTATGTGATCAGCGCGGACAAGCTCGGTCTAGCCCGGGGGTCGAAGCGGCACATCTTCCCCTTCAGTCCGCGTTATCCGTGGAACGGCGATGACTACGGCCCGGTCCGGGTACCGCGCCAGGGCGATACGCTGCACATCAACGTGGACAACCTGCCGTTGTACGATCGCCTGATCAGCCATTACGAAGGGCATAGACTGGGCGTGGACAAGGACAAGCTGACCATCGATGGTGCGCCCTTGACCGATTATGTGGTGCAACAGGATTACTACTTCGTGCTCGGCGACAGCCGCCACCACAGCGCCGACTCGCGCTATTGGGGCTTCGTACCGGCGGACCACCTGACCGGGCGCGCGAGCCTGCTGCTTTGGGGCAACGGCATCGGTGGTGCGCGCAGCGGCCGCGACTGGTCCTCCTTGTAGGGGTAATTTTGTACCATGATGCGAGTGGCCGGTGCGTGTTCCTTGATGCTTGTGTTGATGAGCTGCGGGGGAACGAAGCAGGAGGAGTTGTGCGAGGCGGTGTTCGAACCCTACCCCGACATGATCTCGGAGCGGGCGCGCACGCACCTGAACAGCACCTACCTCGACGGCATGGCCCTGTACAACGCCGGCGATTACGCGGGTGCGCGGGACAGCATCGAACGCTTCCTGCGCATCCAACGTGCGGACCTCACGGGCTACATCTACCTGGCTTCGGCTTATCTGGCGCTCGGCGATCCGGACAAGGCCGAACTGCAACTGGACCATCTCGAGCGTGGGAACAACCTGCACTACGACGATCAGATCAGCTGGTATACCGTGGTGTGCTGGGTGTGCAGCGGGCAGCTCGAACGTGCGCGCAAGGGTGCCACGCGCATCGCCGAAGGGCCCTCGCACACCTACCGCACCGATGCCAAACGGCTGTTGAAACTGCTGCCGGAGTCTCCGGCCAACGAATGACCGGACTGGTCGATCGATTACAACGCAGGCTGGCAGCTCCGCTGCCGGGGCACGATCGCTTCCTGGAGCTGAGCGGCTACAAGCGGCCGGACCTTGAACGGGCGCGTGCCTTGGATCCACCGCCGCGCGAAAGCGCTGTGCTGGCACTGCTCTACCCCAAGGAGGAAATACCCCATCTTCTCCTGATGGTGCGACCGACCTACGACGGCGTACACAGCGGCCAGATCGCCTTTCCCGGCGGGAAGCGGGAACCGGAGGACGTGGACCTGCGCCAGACCGCCCTGCGCGAATTCCAGGAGGAGACCGGCGCAGCCACGGAAGAAGTACGTCTGCTGGGCAGCTTGAGCCCCGTGTACATCCCGCCGAGCAGGATGC
The DNA here is from genome assembly GCA_020437875.1 of Flavobacteriales bacterium. Lineage (GTDB taxonomy): Bacteria > Bacteroidota > Bacteroidia > Flavobacteriales_F > PHOS-HE28 > PHOS-HE28. The sequence continues at coordinate 29 of JAGQVR010000437.1, read as the reverse complement.
TGGTGACGCCCTATGTCGGCTTTGCCCCT
>JAGQVR010000436.1 GCA_020437875.1 Flavobacteriales bacterium | reverse complement strand
ATGGGCGGCATGCAACGACACTCACGCCTGCTGGCCGAGCACCTGGCTGCAACGGGTCGGATCCGCCTTACGGTGATCCATCCGCATGCAGCGGGTCTCTTTGAGGGTATCGCGGGCATCGAGGAGGTCCCGATCCCCGGCATCGATACGTCCAGCTTCTACCTCGCGGAATTGTGGCGATACAGTGGCAGGGTGGCCTCCGAATTGGAACGCCTTCGCCCGGATGTGATCCTGTCCCAGGGCTTCAGCGTGTGGAAGCACATCGATCGCTTCTCCGATCGCCTCATCATGCATCCCCACGGCCTCGAGATGTTCCAGGGGCTGTCCTGGAAGGAGCGGATGATGGGTCTGCCGTTCCGCTGGGCGGTGCGCTACATGGCGCGTCGAAGTGCGGTGGTGATCTCACTGGGTGGCAAGCTGACCCCCATCCTCAACAAGCTCGTCAAGGGCTCCAGGGCCAGGATCGCCGTGATACCGAATGCGGTCGATGTGCCACCGCGTCCACCGGATAGGACAACTTCCGGACCGATGCGCGTCCTGTTCGTTGGGCGTTTCGCCTGGAACAAGGGCATTGATCTGTTGATCGCCGTGGCCCGCAGGTTCGAGCAGGATGGACTGGCTGACGAACTGCGGTTCGAACTGGCCGGTGATGGCCCGATGCTTGCCGCGATCAAGGCTGAAGGTGTGCCATCGAACGCGGAACTACTGGGCAGGGTGGATGATGATCGATTGTTCGAACTCTACACCGCCTGCGATGTCTTCGTGCTTCCCACCCGTTTCGAGGGCATGCCCACCGTGGTCCTTGAGGCCATGGCGCGTGCACGTCCGATCATCGTCTCCGATGTTGGTGCCACGGCTGAGTTGGTCGATGCGACCAACGGTGGTCTCCTGCCTTCCGGCGATGCGGAGGCCTTGTACGAGGCGTTGAAAAGGATGCTCAGCGCTTCCTCCGAGGAACGGCGCGCGATGGGCGAGGCGTCCTACCAGCGTTGTGCGGAACGTTTCGCCTGGCCAAGGGTGACCGAACGCTTCCTCGAGTTGTTCATCCCCGGGGTGCGGGGCTGATGCCGGCATCACCGGGTGTAGCAACAGCGGTAGGCGATGGGACCACTGCCCGTGGATAGCCAGTTCCCGGCGGAGACACAGCCGTTCAGCCCGACGATGCGGCCACTGTTATCCTCGTTCGACGTGTTGTTGGTCCATTCCCAGCTGTTGGTCATGCCGGATAATTGGAGCTCAAGCGTGCGACCGCAAGCCACCACGAACTCGGCCCAGGTGCAAAGCCGTAATCCACTGGCTGCACAGGCCAGGCCCGCTTGGAAGTAATCCCCCGATCCATGTTCGGTCGGTTCGATGCAATACTGTTCGTTCACCAGGACGGTCCCGGAAGGACAAGCGCGGCGCAGGTCGTGTGATCCGTTGAGCACATGGAAGCTCCCGTCCGCCAGGACGATCGAGAGCAAGCTGCCGGCCATGAGCTGGGAACCGTTCACCGGAACGCCTTCGCGCACCAGTGGATAGGGACCGTTACCATTGAAGATGATCTCCACCGGCGCGTCGCTCATCGTTGGAATCACCACCACCACCTGCGCACCATTGCCCGGTGCGCCGCCGAACGCTGGAAGTTCGATGGCCCAGGAGTTCCCGCCAAGGCCCTGGATCGTCAGCGCTTCGTTGCGTTGGATCGTCTCCGCGTTCATGGCGGCCTCCGGGGCGATGGTCGACTCCAGTCCTTGCACCCTGCCCGCGGGTCCATCAAGGATCACGGCCATGTTCACATCGACCTGGGCACGCAGCATCAGGCCAAGGCCAATACAGATGAGGATATGGAGTATCCGGAATTTCATCGGGTCCTGTAACAGCAACGGGTGTTCCCCGTCATGGTCACGATCACGTTCGCGGATCGCTGGCTCTGGCAGGTGAAGCGCCCGGCCTGGTTCGCGGTATGGGTATGGTTCGACGTATCGTCGATCCATTCCCATTCGACGAACAAGCCTGTGAGCTCGGCTTGCCGCAGCGCACA
>JAGQVR010000435.1 GCA_020437875.1 Flavobacteriales bacterium | reverse complement strand
GGGAGTTCATGTCCAGCACTTCCGCGATCCGGGTATGACCTTCCCTTGCCGGAGGCTTCAAGCGGCCGGGATCGAACATCACGCCACCCTCCGTGCCCTCGAAGTACATGCGTCCATCGGGCCCCAACGCACTGCCGTAGCGGTTGAACTCGTTGCCTGGCAGGCCGTCCTCCGAGGTGAACAACAGACTTGTTCGGGTTTCGATATCGAACAGGACAAGACCGACGTTGGTGCTTAGCACCAGATCACCATCCTGGTCGGGGAGGATACCATAGATCACGTTGTTCGGCAGCCCTTCACGGGTGCCGATCCGGATGCACTTGCCTGTTCGCGCATCCAGCCGGGCCATTCCGCGGCCTTCGGTCCCCACCCAGAGCACGTGCCGTGGTTCCTTCGGGTCGGGACAGAGCGAGAAGATCATGTTGTCCGGCAGACTGGTGGTATCCGATGGGTCGTGCCGGTATTCGGTGAACGCCCCTGTCCCTGGGTCGAAGTGCAGCAATCCTTCAATGGTGCCGATCCAGATCGTACCATCGGGTGTCAGTGACCATTGCGATACGGTCCAGTATTCACGGCGGGACAAGGGGCGTGGCAGGGGGTATCGACCGCTCGTTCGTTCCGTACGCGTATTGAACCGGACCAACTCACTACGCGTGCGCCAAGCATCGGCGTCGGGTCCTACCAGGAGCCACAGGTCATCTCCATGACCTGGTAGTGCGCGCTGAGGTCTCATTCCGGGCAGGTCCACAGCTACCGTCATCATGGTCCCGTCAGTATCCACGCGCCCCAGTTCGGGGGGGCGGATGTCGCCATAGGTCCGGATGCCCCAGGTCCGTCCAAGCGGGTCCCGGATACCGCCAAGCCAGAATGCTCCATTGAAGATGCAATCGAAACAGTAGCGACGGTCTGGGACCGAAGGGACCAGGGACCGTCCAGGCTTTGGCGATGCGAACAGGCCGAACTGGCTGTGTCCGAGCACCTCGTAGCCAATGAGGTCCGTCCGGTAGTCGCCCTCGTAGGGCCATGCTGAGAAGAGGCGGCTGCTCCACGTGAGCTTCAGCGCTCCCAGTCCGCCGGTGCCGGCCCACAGATTGCCCATGTTGTCCTGGCAGTGGAAGAAGGTGAAGAACAGGTCGGTCTTGGCATGCTGCCCTTCGCAACGCAAGTCCATTTCCGTTACACGTCCATCGGCCAGGGAGAGACGGCAGCAACGGTCCTGCTTGTCGGAGTACCAGATGTAGCCATCACGATCCACCAGCCCCAGGCGGTGGAAGGGATGCGCTGCTGGCAGGTGAAGGGTATCGATCGGCTCGAGAAGTACGTCGTCGAAGATGACCACCATCGTGGAGAGGAAGGCGAGCATCCGCCGTTGGTCGGGGAGGGCCGCGAGCTCATGGCCATGGTAGCTTCCTTCGTCATCGGGCCTTGGTGGGGCCACCGTCCAGTCCTTATGGCGCAATGGACCCGATCCATGCAACTGAACGTATCGCAACGTATCCATGCCCACCATCCACAACCCATTTCGGCCATCGCACTCGGCGGCATTCACCTTCTTCAGGAATGGGGTGGAAGGATAAGCCTCACGGGGCAGCATCGCTGTGGGTGCCGGTCCATCGCCGTTCACGATCACCGAGAGCAGGTCCTCTTCGCTTACGGTCCATAACTCTCCCTGCGCTCCCTCCACGATGATCTCCAGACCATCCATGTAGGCTGGTGTCACTCCTGGGCCATGTATGGTGGGGGTGAACCGCTGTGTGAACGGGTCATAGCGGTCCATGCCGACGCCTTTGACACCCACCCATAAGTACCCGGCACTATCCTCCAGCAGGTAGGTCGCATGGTTCCCGCTGATGGTCGTGCTGTCCAGATCGTCATGGCGGAACACGGTCATGGTATAGCCGTCACTTCGCGCCAGTCCGTCCTTGGTGCTGAACCATAGGTAGCCCTGCCGGTCCTGCAGAATGTCGCGCACCAGGCCTTGTGGAAGCCCGTCGTCGGTGGTCAGGCGCCGGAGCTCGCCGCGT
>JAGQVR010000434.1 GCA_020437875.1 Flavobacteriales bacterium | reverse complement strand
ATGTGATATACAGGAAGCAGCCGTTCGGTAGCTCCACACCGAGGTCGATGTACTGCGCCTCGTCCATTCTTCTCAAGTGGTGTTCGACCGTCTTCCGACCAAGCGGGTCCTCGATTACGACACAGCATGCTTCTTCCCAGCCATCAACGCTGTGAACAATAACGCGCGGGTGGTCATACTCCGCGAGGATCAAGCGTATTGGCCGATGGCTCCGTCGGTCCGGCGAAGGTTCCGTGGCCACTCCAGTCCGGAGTTGATCCAAACGGATGGCTGGACTTCCGACCATGTTGATCCCCAGATCAGCCAGAACATTGGATCTGGGGCGATCGAGAAGGAGATTGACTTCCTCGTTCATGGGAAGGGTCCCCACACCGCCCATCCCCGCCAGACTGGCGTTCGAGCTACCGACCAGAATCACCTCTGAACCATCCGACAGGTGCGCGACGAGAAGCTTCGCATGTAGCCGGGCCTGCTTGGTTGATGCAGTCTCGTTATCTTTCCGGAGGAGTTCGGACCAGTGATAGAACTTGCATCGGCGTTGCTCCGATAACGGAAACTCATTGGGGATGCTGCCCCACTCATCCTCCATGATAGCGTTCATGGTCGCCTTGGGATGGGCGTGCAGCAAGGTGCTCAGCACATGACCATGCTTATCGAAGTACGGCGACAGGACGGTGAATCCATTGACCGCGCGACCCGCGATCGCGTCAAGGAACTGCTCCAGTGGACTGATCGCCACACCCGTTGCCAGTTGAACTTGGGTACCATGGATGGATAAGGGAACTTTACCGGAAGTGCTTCTAACTTCTGCGATCCACGGGGCATACTGCTCGAACCAGTCCAGCCGCTGCGAGACCACGCCTCGTGCATGACCGCAGCGTGCGCGTACGTCGTCCCATAACTGTACGAAGAGACGCGCGTTGTCCATGGCCACGTCCTGCACATGGATCAAGGACCACAATTCTGCGTTGGATCCGTGCCCTGCGGATGTCAAGTTGCCTGAACCGATCGCCAGCAATCCGTTGCGTTCCCCGGCCAGCAGGATGACCTTGGGATGCCAGAGCCTCTCGCCGCCCATGGGTAGAATAGCATGCGAGCCAAAGGCGTCCAGAGAATTGGCAGCAGGGCTCTCCATGACCTCGGCCATTACCCCACGGTCAACGAGGGATACGACGTTTCGCACACCTGCTCGCCGCATTGCGCTCATCACCCGCAGCTCGAAGAATGTCGGCTCGAAGGAGTAGGTGGTGAGGATCGCCGATGAATAGGATCGGGCTCCTATCGCCGCCAGAACACTCTCGGTGGTGACCATTAAGCCGGAAGGGATTTCAGAAAAGCCCGCCCATCGCGCGTCAACGTATTGTCGCTGCTGAGGTATCCCATGTCACGGAACAGGTTGAACAGAGTGGGAAGCCGTGATCCTGTGAAACTTGGTTCCACCGTTTCCACGAGCGAGATGTATTGGTCTTCCAGAATGAACTTGAGGGTGATCAAGCTGCCCGCGCCCGCTTTCCTCAACGCGACGAACTGGTGATGATAGATCAAGTAGCGCAGGATGAAATCCCGCAGTACCTGTTCCAGCGGTTCCGTGCGGCGCTGGCGGAGGTACTCGATGAACTCCAACACATGCCCGTCGCGATCCGCACGTAACTCACGTAGTGGGGGGAGCAGTTCAGCGCTCAGCTTCTCATTCGAGGCATAAAGCACCGACAGCATAAGCCAGCCGAAGGCTCCGGCGCGAGCAGGGTCATGGCTTCGCAACGCGGCTCTGGCTTCGTCTTCATAGGGCTCCACCTCACCTGAGGAGTGCTTCAATAGGTCCTCTGGATTCGATGTGGCGGCTTTCCCAACCTCGTCAGCGATCACCGACATGATGGAGCCGACGTAATCCTGAACGAGCAATGGAAGGTGAACCGCCGTCTGGGATTCCGCCAGCCGCGCTAGCAATCCATAGAACATCGCACCCGCACCATAATGCCAGAGCTCGTTCATGCGATAGAGGTACCAACCTGTGGTCACCTCGTCC
>JAGQVR010000433.1 GCA_020437875.1 Flavobacteriales bacterium | reverse complement strand
CAGCATCTCGCTGACCGCGCCGCAGCCTGGCTCACCTACGTGGCGCTGGGCGCCGGCGCTCTCACGCTCATCGCCTGGCTGATCGCCGGGGCCACAGCGGATTTCGCGCTGGAGCGCATGGTCACCGTCATGGTCATTAGCTGTCCGCACGCATTGGGGCTGGCCATTCCGCTGGTCGTTGCCATCTCAACGGCGATGGCCGCGCGCAACGGCCTGCTGATCCGTGATCGTACTGCCTTCGAGAACGCTCGGAAGGTCTCCGCCATCGTCTTTGACAAGACAGGCACGCTCACCACGGGCAGCTTCGATGTCACGCGCGTACAGGTCTTCGGCGCCGGTGTTGATGAGAAGGAAATGTTGCGGTTGGCCGGCGCACTCGAACAGCGATCGGAGCATCCCATCGCGAAGGGCATCATGCAGCGGCTGCAGAATGACGGGATCCAGGCACCGGCCACCGTGGACTTCGCAGCCATCACCGGCAAAGGGGTGCGGGCCCAGGTGGAAGGGCGGGAAGTACAGGTGCTGAGCCCCGGTGCCGTCCGGGAACTTGACCTCGACATATCCGATGGCGCGCTCACCGATGCGGCCGAGACCGTCGTCTTCGTGGTGGTCGATGGGAAGGCGGCCGGCCTGATCGCGCTGAGCGATCCCATCCGCGAAAGCTCCGCCGATGCCATCAAGCGCTTTCAGGAGCATGGGATCAAGACCTACATGGCCACCGGCGATAATCGAGCCGTTGCCCGCTCGGTCAGCGAGAAACTGGGACTCGATGGATTCCATGCGGAGATGCTTCCGCACAAGAAGGTGGAGATCATCAAGGAGTTGCAGGGCAAGGGCGACTTCGTGGCCATGGCCGGCGATGGGGTCAACGATGCACCCGGCCTTGCCCAGGCCGATGTGGGCATTGCCGTCGGGTCCGGCACCGATGTAGCCGCAGAGACGGCCGACATCATCCTGGTGCGCAGCGACCCACAGGACATCCTGCAGCTGCTGCTCTTCGGCCGCGCCACCTACCGCAAGATGGTCCAGAACCTCTTCTGGGCTGCGGGCTACAACGTGGTGACCATCCCGCTCGCAGCAGGTGTGCTCCATTCGGCTGGAATCATGATCGGCCCTGCCGTGGGCGCGGTGCTCATGAGCCTCAGCACAGTGATCGTGGCGATCAATGCAGGGCTGCTGCGGCGCAGCCTGCAGGGGTGAATGTGTCCGGACCTTGAAGATGGACGTGACCAAGGGCCGATGAAAGCTTTTCCGGTTTGGATGTAAGAGGATCACCATGGTGAACGCGTTGCTTTGTACCCATGGAAAAGAGCCTCGGATCCATGACAACTGTCAACGAGGGATTCGCATGACATCACGTAACTTGCAAAGACAATGAAGGCTGCCACTGCCATAGCCTTGATGCTGATGGTTCTCACGAGCACCACCAGCTTCCGGTTGAGCAAGCACCGCTGCGGCGGGCACGTGGTGAGCTGGTCGCTGGCGGGCGATGCCGAGCCCTGCGCCCATGCGCGCGCGATGACCTGTCCGATGCATGCCGAGGCCCCGATGCGCGGCTGTTGCTCCGATGAGACGCAGCTGCTGCAAGGCCTGCCGCTGAACGTGGTGCCCGGTGCCGTGCTGCAGTTGCCCGTGCACGTGGCGCCACTGCTGGCTGTGCTGGATGGTACGCCCGATCTCTTCCCGCAACCCGTCCACCGCGATGTGGGGCCGACCCATGGCAAGGCGCCACCGTTGCGCGGCTGGGAGATCCATATTCGGGAGCGGTCCATCCTGATCTAGGCGTTGTTCCTGCGGAACGCTGCGGCGGCCACGGCCTGCCGCGTGCGTGACCGCTGTCGTGTGTCCCACACCGAACAAAAGCCATGCTCAACAAACTCATCACATACTTCCTCCACAACCGGCTGGTGACCCTGCTGCTGCTGGGCGTGCTGGTGGGCTGGGGCGTGAACCAGGGCCTGTCGCCCGAACAGGCCAAGGGCGTCGCCGACAACCTGACCATCATCACCGACGTCTTCCTGCGGCTGATCAAGATGAT
>JAGQVR010000432.1 GCA_020437875.1 Flavobacteriales bacterium | reverse complement strand
TGAGAAGCCAGCGAAAGGAACTGCGAACGATGGCCCGGCACCTCGGACTTCGGCTGAGGGACCTTGCGGGCCTGCTGGAGTTGGACCCGGAAGGACGCCTTGGTGTGTTGATCCGGTTGAACGCGCTTCCCCATTACCATAACCGGTTGAACGTGGTCGAATTGGCCTGTGCCCTCCAGGGCATCGGTGAAGCGTCCGGTCCATCGGCCTCTTTTCCCGGTTCGTCGGGAACGACCCGGGGATAAGGTCACGAGCTCCCTACTTTCGGCGTAAACGTTGCGGGACACGACCATTGCCATGCCACAGGACATGACCACCCGACAGGAACGAACGCTCACCTTCTCCGCCATGGCGGTGATCGTGACCGCCATCGTGTTGCTTCTGATGCTACCTGGTTGCGTGCACGAACCACCAGTATTCCCGGAGGATCCCACCGCGGGGAACGGCGGTGGCGGAAATGGCGGTGTGAACCCGGATCCCTGCGACCCGGACACGGTCTATTTTCAATCGGACATCCTTCCCCTGCTGGTCTCCAGTTGCGCTATTCCCGGTTGTCATGATGCCATCACGCACGAGGACGGCATCCGCATGTACGACTACCAGCACATCATCCAGGAGGTGGACCCCTTCGACCCCGGAGGTAGTGAGATCGTGGAGGTGATCACCGAGACGGACCCCGACGACATCATGCCGCCACCGCCCCACTCACCGCTCACACCGGCCCAGATCCAGGACATCATCACCTGGATCCAGCAGGGCGCCCAGGACAACGGCTGCATCGGCGACTGCGACACGACGAACGTGACCTACTCGGGGTCCATCGCGCCCTTGTTGGATTGGAAATGCACAGGGTGCCATGGAGGCAGCGACCCGCAGGGGAACCTGGACTTCACGACCTGGGCCTCGGTGAACACGGTGGCCACGGATGGCCGTCTGGCCGGGGCCATCCAGCATGAGCCGGGCTACGAGGCCATGCCACCGAGTGGCGGGATGCTGCCCCAATGCGAGATCGACATGATCATGATCTGGGTCCAGGACGGAGCCCCCAACAACTGATCCGGTCCATGCGCGGAACACGACATCTTCTTTACGGTCCGGTGCTGCTGCTCGCAGGCTGCTACTATGACACGGAGGCGAAGCTGTATCCAGCGGGCACCTGCGACACGACCAATGTGACCTGGTCAGCCACCATCGAGCCGATCATCCAGGGGAACTGCGCCATACCGGGCTGCCACATGGCCGGGGGGACTGGGACCGGCGACTTCACCACGTATCAGGGGGTGAAGGAGAAGGTGGACAACGGGACCTTGCGCCAGGAGGTGGTGGTCGATGGCACCATGCCCCCGGATTTCGCCCTGAGGATCTGCGAGATCCAGCAGCTGGATGTCTGGATCCAGGCCGGGGCTCCACAGAATTGAACACGACCATGAAACGCATCATCTTCATCCTCGTGCTTGCCGGCGGCCTGTTGGGCGGCTGGTATGCATGGTCCGAGTACAACCGCAGGCCGGAGGGTGCCTCCGATGCCGCCGTGGCCCATGCCCTGTCCGCCACGGAACTGATCGCGGCCTTCGAGGCCGATGAGCAAGGTGCTTTGAACCGGTTCTCCGACGGTGTGCTTCAGGTGAATGGCGAGCTGATCGAGGTGGAGGATCAGGGCGAGAAGGTGAACCTGCACCTGACGGGTGAAGGCCCGATGAGCCGGGTGACATGCGAGTTCGACGCTGCCTCCGCGCCGACCGTCGAGCCCGGTGAACAACTGACCATCAAGGGATTCTGTGCCGGTTTCACCGGTTTCGATGTGATCCTGCAGCGCTGTGCGCTGGCGGAATGAACCTGAACGAACAACGAACACGACCATCATGAACATCAAGCATCCCAAGCATGCGTTGGCAGCGACCCTGCTGTTGACCGGCACCTTCGTCGCCCAGGCGCAGGAACGTTACTTCACCCGCACCGGCTACATCGCCTTCTTCAGCGAGACCCCGATGGAGAACATCGAGGCGCACAACTACAAGGTGACCTCCGTGTGGGACGCCTCCAC
>JAGQVR010000431.1 GCA_020437875.1 Flavobacteriales bacterium | reverse complement strand
GACGGCGGTGCGGGTGGCGCCGTCGATCGGCCAGCGTTGGAAGAAGCTGCGCGCATAAAGCAGATGGACATCCAAGCTGCTCGGAATGTATTTCTCGCGGTCCTCGGCCTTGGTGCGGCGTAAATATTCCTTGTGCTCGCGGTCCACCTCGGCATCCAGCCATTGCACGGCGCGTTTCAGCATCTGCTCGTTCGGGCCATCGCCGCGTGTATCGGCGACCTTCAAGGCTTCCAGATGACCGAAGCCTGCGATGATGTGCTGTGTGATATAGCGCGAAGGCCGCATGCCGCTCCACCAGGGCCAGGCACCGTTGGGCAATTGCATGTCGCGCAACTGCTTCAGCGATGCCTGCTCTTCTGCGGCCATGCGTTGCAGGTCGAAGAAGAGGGCGATGCGTCGCTTGCGCTCTCCCTCGTCCTTCGCATTGAGCAACCAAGGCGTCTCTTCCAGGACAATGCCTTTCAACTCCGCATTCTTCTCCAAGGCGCTCATGAAAGCATCCTCTCCTGCCTTGCTCCATTGCTCGAACACCTGCTTCACCTGTGGGCGTTGCTCCACGATGTGCGTGGCGAGGCGGTTGGCGTAGTAACGGCTGAAGGTCTGCTCGGCGCAAGCGTGCGGGAATTCCATCAGGTAGGGCAAGGCCTGCACGGCGTACCACGCGGGGTTCGGGGTGAACTCCAGCTTCAACGAACGATGCTGCAAACTGCTGCTCGTGTTGTTCACCAGCTTCTCCAGCGTGAAGGTCCTGGTGCCTGCCTTGGTGATCGGCAGGGGAAGGCTCTCGGTCACCAGTACCTTGTCCGTGAGGATCGGCAGTGGGCGTTCCTCGCCATCGGTGATGCCTGCAGCGGTAGCGGTGATCCGCACGCTCACCAGGTCGGCTTCGGCGGGCACATTGATCGGCCAAGCCACCACCGCGCTGGCACCGGGTGCTGCGTTGAAAGGGACTTCCACCCCTTCCGAGATGAAGCGCTTTGTCACCTCCAAGTTCGTGCGCGGATCGAAGAGCGCGACACGCGCCATGCCGGAAACCGCTCCTTCCGTGGCGTTCACCTTCGCGGTGAGCGTGATGCGATCGCCTTGGCGCAGGAAACGCGGCAGGTTCGGCACCACCATCAACGGCTTGCTCGTGACCGCCTCTTTGGTGAATTGCGCGAGTTGAAGCTCCTTCGTGTGCGCCAGGCCCATCACCTTCCACCGCGTCAACGCATCGGGAGTGGTGAAGCGCAGCACAACGCTGCCGTCCCGGTCGGTGAGCAGGTCGGGGAAGGAGAATGCGGTCTCGCGGAAATCGGTGCGGACTGGCTGGGGCGTCCCTTGTGCTCCCGTGGTCGCGTTGCCCTCTTCTTCCGCAATGACCTCCTTCTCCATCGCATCGTCAGGGGCGAAGGCCGGCTCCGCCATGGGCGGCCCGCTCCGATCCGCGTCCATCGCCACATTTCCCGCCATGGTCCGGAACCGGACGCCTTCGAGTTGCATGAACCCTCCTGACCATCCACCCAGGTCGAAGAGCTGTGGATAGTTGCGCGCGGCACCGGTCGGCAAGGTGATGCCCGTATCCCACATGCCGCCTTGCTGTGCACCGAAGGGCTCATTGCGCTGCCAACCGTAACGCGCCGAGTTCATGGGCCAGGCGAAACCGTTCCAGGCATGCGGGGTGAAGTGGTCCAGCGAGGCATCGTACATCACCGCGAGCAATTGCGCAGCCACCTTCTCCTTCTTTGGTCCGGTGATGCGCAGGCGCCATTCCTCCTTCGCTCCCGGCAATAGCTTGTCGCGGAAGCTCATCCACTCCACCTGCAATTCCTTGTTGCTCCACGGCACATTGATCCACTGCGTAACCAGATGCGCACGTCCGCGTTCCACGCACACGAAGTGCACGGCGAAGCCACCTCGATCGCCTTCAAGCACCGGTAGCTCCACGCGCTGCTGACCCTTGCTCAAGGTGAAGCTGCGACTCACCGCGATGCGCTCTTCCCGCTCCACCTCCATCAGCACACGACAGCTTGGCAACGCACTACTGATCAGGAGCACCGCCTTCTC
>JAGQVR010000430.1 GCA_020437875.1 Flavobacteriales bacterium | reverse complement strand
CAGCAGCACACCGTTCTCGTTGGCGGCGCTGCGTGCATCCATGCCCGGTATGGGTGAGACCCCCGCAGGTCCGGTCGGGTCCATGTATTGCGCGAACACACGGACCGTTCCCTGGTAACCGTTGGCGATCGCGTTGGCCGGCACGGTCACACCCACGCCATCCAAGCTGCTCACACTGCCACCCGTGGAAGCTTGAAAGCTGCCGATCTGCACTTTGGGCAGCAGCTTCACCTTCACTGCGACATCCTCATCGCCGAAGCCTTGGAAGATCCTGCCTCCATTGAAGTAGCCGCTCTTCCTGACCCGAACGAAGTTCGGTCCTTCGTGCACGGGAACGTTCCGAAGCCGGAACACCCCCCGACTGTCCGTCGTGGTACTGATCCCGTTGCAATCCACCGCTGCTCCTGACAACTGATCCCCAGCGCTGGAGATGACCGAACCGGTCACGTCAACGGTTTGACCAGTGCTTGTCGGCGTCGGGGCATCAGGGGTAGGTTCTTCCGCATCCTTGCGGCAGGAAGCGAGAAGAACGATCATGATCGAAAGAACTGCGGCGTAACGTGCTTGTTTCATCTGATAAGGTTGGCTCCCGAAGGAGAGTGCATGTTCCTGGGTCCCATCGTACAAGATGGGGAAATGTGAACACGATGTCACGTAAATGACCTCCGGTCGCGGCATCCATCGGATGTTGCGCAAGCAACTGTCATCCATCGATCAGCAGGTGTGTGGTACGTACATTACGATGCCCGGCCTATCGCATCATGTACCGAACTGAAGCCCGAAGGACCATTCTCCTGACCTTGTCGCTTTCCCTGTGGGCGCTGATCGGTCGTGCGCAGGATCCATTGCCCTGCCGCTTCGTACACGAGCTGGTGACCCTCCGGGTGCCCCTGCCCTGCGAGGACACCCTGCGATTCTATCTCGATACCGGCGGGATCGATGCCTTGTACCGATCCGGGCGCCGAAGGATCTGCCCTTCCAAGCACCAAGATCATCTCGTGGTGGCGGAAAGCGCTGTCTCCAATGGCATTCCATGGCCTGCCGGGTTGGAACTGCAACGGATCAAGGAATCAGAGCGCGGTTGGGATGGCATGCTCGGTCGTGGCTGGTTCAGGGAAGGCCGTTGGTGCTTTGACTACGCTGGCGGAACGCTCACCCCTGTCGCCGGGGACAAGGTTCCGGCTGGAGAGCGGATCCCCTTGGGCAGGCACCAGGCAGCGAACACGGCGGGCCCCATGCTCCGGATCCCGGTGACGATCGACGGAGATACGATCCAACTTCTGTTCGATACGGGGGCGCGTTTCATTGACGAGCGCAGCGTACCAAGGGCGACCTCCTTCATCACCGACAGTCTTTTCACGAAGTGGCGTGGCGAGCATCCTGAATGGTCGATCATCCCGGCAGCCGATCACAGCGTACGCCCAGCTGCGGATCAGATCGTCGTGCCTGTGGTCACCATTGGTTCCAGATCGATCGGTCCTGTGGCGTTCACGGTGCGGGCGAAGGAGAATTTCGAGGTGCTGTCCCGGCATTTCATGGACCGACCTGTTGTTGGTGCATTGGGGGCCAACGCACTATCCCAGTTGGGGACCTTCATTCTCGATATGACGGCAGCCCAGTTGGTCCTGATCGGAGCGCCTGTTCCACCTCCAATGAACGATCAATTCCGATGATCCTAGGATCTTTGTCCAATGGCCAGGCGCAAGAGCAACATCCCGACGATCGCTTCTTCAACGATGATCTTCCTGCGTGATCTCGAGCAGAACAATGACCGGGATTGGTTCGAGGCGAACCGGGACCGCTACACCGCGGCACAGGCGAACATGGAAGCCTTTGCCGATGCCCTGTTGGAGCGTATGCGCGCACATGACAAGCTGAGCACGCCAAGCGGACGGAAGAGCCTGATGCGCATCTACACCGACCAACGCTTCCACAAGGACCGCCCGCCCTATGCCCCGCGTTTCGGCGGTCGTTTCGCACGCGTGAAGCCGGGCTTGCGCGGCGGTTACTTCTTCCGGATCCAACCCGGCGGCCGCTCGTACGTAACGTGCGGTTT